>JACQCN010000052.1 GCA_016201575.1 Candidatus Rokuibacteriota bacterium
CACGCTCTCGGTGGAGTTCCCCGACGACGGCGAGCCCTGCGGCCGGGACGCCTGAGCGGCCCGGCCAGGAGGTGCGCCATGCAGACAAAGATCGCGCCTGCCGTGTCTTCTCCGAGTCCAGAGCGCACCGTCAATCGGGTCGCGGTCGTCGCTCCGCGCGGCGAGCTCGGCGCGGTGCCGCTCGCCGGTGCCCTGTGGCCCGCGGTCCTGGCGGACCGGGTGGCGGCGGAGACCTTCGACGACTACCTCGACGGGCTTGGCGGCGAGAGCCTCGCGGTCGCGCTCGTCCTGGCCGCCCCGGGCGATCCCGGGGCGGTCCGGGTCCTCCGGATGCGACCGGAGCGCGCGCGGACACGCGTCTACCTCCTCGGCCGGGAAGCCGCCAGGCTCCTCGCGCCGGCCGAGGACGATTTGGATGTGGAGGGAATCGCCGAACTTGATCGCCTCACGCCCGAGGCGCTCTCGCAGGTGATCGAGAACGGCCTCCGCGCCTACCGGGCCCTCGGGGCGAACCCGCTGATCCCCGAGTACTATCTCGATGCCACGTACAACCGGATTTTTGACTGGTTCGAGACCACGAAGTGGGACTGGCGGGAAGTGGACCTGTCCCAGATCCGGCGCGAGCTCCTGACGGAGCCGGAGATCGACATCCTCCAGGAGTCCGCGATCATCGAGTTCGGCACGCTCCCCGGTGCGCACAACTTCCTCCGGGAATGGGCGGACGAGTACAGCTTCTCCTCCTGGGCGCTCTCCTGGGGCGCGGAGGAGGCGCGCCACTCGCTCGTCCAGTGCCGCTACCTCCACGAGATCGGGATCGAAGTCCGCGCCAAGCACGCGATGTACAAGCGGGAGCCCTACCCCATGGGGGAGAACCGCGCGGCGACGCTCATGATGAACATCATCTCCGAGTCGCGCGCGGCCGAGTACTACAAGACGCTCGCGCGAACCACCCGCGAGCCCGTTCTCCGGAAGATCTGGCGGCTCCTGGGGCGCGACGAGTCGCGGCACGCGCGAGCCTTCTTCGTCTTCTGCAAGGAGCTCGTGGATGCCGCGGAGGAGAATGCTGTCGCCGCGGTCCAGATGGCCTATGTCTGGCTCGCCGACCGACGAGGGGGGGTGAAGCACCCGGCCGGGTTCTTCTACCCGCACTCGAGCTCGAGCAGCGGCCTCCGCCGGATCGAGCACTACGCGCCGGTCATGACGGACATCGCAGACCGTAAGGTGCTGGCCATGATCCGCAACCTTCTGGGTAACGAGTCGGCCCGGTCGGTTGGGGACCTGAAAACGTACCTCCGTGGCAAGGTGGCGTGAGAGGAGAGAGGGACCATGGACGACGTGTCGTGTGAAGTCTACCGCATCATCGGCGAAACGCTCAGGGTGCCGCCGGAAGAGCTCGGGCCGGACCTGCCGATCCGCGCGATCCCGAACGCCGAGTCGATCAAGATGCTCACCGTGATCCTGAAGGTGGAGAAGCAGTTCGATATCGAGATCCCGGACGAGGCCACGTTCGGGCTGGCGACGGTAGGGCAGTTCGACGAGCTCGTCCAGATCCTCGCGGCCGAGCGCGCGACCGCTATCGCGCGCTGACGGAGGCCCACGGGGATGCTGATCCGCCACGGGGTGGACATCGAGGCGGTCTCCGAGGTTCGTCGCTTGCTCGACCTCTCGGCTCGCGCCAAGCGCCGAGTCTTCACCGCCCGAGAGGTCGAGGACTGCGAACGAGCGGGCGATTCCGACCGGCACTTCGCCGGCCGCTTCTGCACGAAGGAGGCGCTCTTCAAGGCGCTCGGGCGTGGCTGGCAGGGCATGGGGTGGACGGAGGCCGAGGTACGCGCGGACCCCGACGGTGCGCCCCGACTCATCACCACAGGGCGCGTGAAAGCGATGATCGAGGCACTCGGCGTCCGCTCCGTCGCCCTCAGCATCTCACACACCGGGGACCTCGCCATGGCGTCCGTCGTCCTCCTCTGTGCACCGGACCGAAACGGGCGGGCGCGCGCGGCGTCCAGGCGGCGATGAGCGCGCCCGACGAGCATCCGCGGACGCTCCTCGACGTCCTCCGGCGCACGGCGACCTGCCGGCCGGGAGGGGGCGTGCGCGTCTTCCGGGGCGGCCGCGAGGTGGAGCACGTTACGTACGCCGAGCTCCTGGAACAGGCAGGGCGCATCGCCGGCGGCCTCCTCCAGCGCCTTGAGGCGGCGCGCAGAGAACGAGTCGCGCTCGTCTTTCCGAACTCGGGCGAGCCCCTCCGGGCGTTCTTCGGCACGATTGCCGCCGGTGCCGTCCCAGTCCCGCTGCCGCCGCCGCTCCGGTTCTCGTCCCGGGAGCGCTACGGCGAGCGGATCCAGCGGGCGCTCCTCCGCTCGCGCGTCGGCTGCCTCCTGACGACCGAGAAGCTGCTCCCCATACTCCGGGCGCTCGTGGCCCAGCTCGGCCTCCGCGCCCCGGTCCTCTCGCTGGCCGACCTCGGCCAGGGGCGGCCGAGCTGGGCCTCGGTTGCTCCCGACGATCCCGTCCTCGTCCAGTACACGTCGGGGAGCACCGCCTCGCCCCGGGGCGTCGTGCTCACGCACCGGCAGCTCGTCGCCAACCTTCGGGCGATCCACCAGGGCCTCGCCATGCGGGAGGAGGACGTGAGCGCGAGCTGGCTCCCCCTCTTCCACGACATGGGGCTGATCGGGTGCTTTCTCGGAGCCCTTTATGGTGCGGCCGACCAGCTCCTCGAGCCGCCGGAGGATTTCGTTCGAGACCCGCTCACGTGGCTCCGCGTCATGAGCAGCTACGGGGCGACACTCGCGACGGCGCCGAACTGGGCCTACTCCCAGTGCGCCCGGCGGGTCGGCCCCGAGGCGGCGCGGACCCTCGACCTGTCACGCCTCCGGGTGGCCTTGAACGGCGCGGAGATGGTAGACGTCGCCACCACGCGGGCCTTCACCGAGCGCTTCGGGGTGGCTGGCTTCCGGGCGGAGGCGATGTTGCCCGTCTACGGGCTGGCCGAGGCGGGCCTTGCGGTCGCTTTCTCGCGCCGCGGGCTCGGGGTCAAGTCGGTCCGCGTGCGGCGCCGCGCGCTCGGGGAGGGAGTGGTCGAGCCGGCGGAGCCGGACGAGGTGGGTGCGCGCGAGGTGGTCTCGGTGGGGAGGCCCGTCGAGGGTCTCGAGATCGCCCTCCGCGGCTCCGACGGCGAGCCGGTCTCCGAGGGCCGTGTGGGGGAGATCCTGATCCGGGGTGCCTCGGTCATGGCGGGCTATGACCAGGACTCCATAGCCACCCGGGCGGCCTTCCATCGGGGCTGGCTCCGGACCGGCGATCTCGGCTTCCGCCTCGATGGCGAGCTCTACGTCACCGGCCGCCGGAAAGACGTCATCATCGTGCGTGGCGAGAACCTCTACGCGCACGACGTGGAGGCGCTAACGGCCGGCGTCCCCGGCGTCTGGGCGCGCCAGGCGATGGCGGTCGGCCTTCCCGGCGACGGGACCGAGGGGCTCGTCGTCTTCGCCGAGACGCGCCTTCGGGACCCCAACTGGCTCGGCGTGGTCGCCCGCTCGATCGCGGAGGCCGTCGCAGGGACGCTCGGGATCGCGCCGCTCGACGTAGTCCTCCTCGGGCCCGGTAAACTCCCCAGGACGACGAGCGGAAAGCTCGAGCGCTACAAGGGCCCGGAGCTCTACGCCCGGTTGGCACGGGGAGCTCCGAGCCGCCTCTCGGGCCGGCTGAATTGCTCCGTCGCATGAGCCACGACGCGCAACGGGGCGGGGCAGTGCGCGTGGGCCTAGTCGGCGCGGGCCGCGCCGGGACGGCTCTCCTCGAGTTTTTGGCGACGGCCCCCACGGTTCGCGTGGTGGCAGTCGCTGACCCTAATCCCGAAGCCCCGGGGCTCGCCCGGGCCAGGGCGCGGGGGATCCCCGTCCTCGGCTCCCACCAGGAAATCTTTGCCTACGATCCGCAGATTGTGATCGAGCTCACCGGACGTGCGGAGGTGTTGCAGGAGCTGTCGCACACAAAGCCGGTTGACGTTGAGGTGGTCGGCGCCCAGAGCGCGAGGTTCTTCTGGGACATGCTCATGCTGCGCGGGCGTGAGGTCCGGCAGCTTGAGAAGGCCGAGACGATGCGGCGGCTGGCCGAGGGACCGTTCCACGGCCTGAAGAATCTGATCACGATTCTCCAGGGCCGGAGCCAGCTCCTGCTCCGCTCGATCGAAAGTGGCCGGGCGGCGCCGGCCGAGCTCACCAAGGGACTCCGGATCATCGCCGAGCAGACGGCGAGTCTCGGCGCGAACCTGAAGCAGATCCTGAACCGCCTACGCGGGTTCATGCAGGAGTCGGCTGATGAGCCGGTCAGACGGGTGGACGTGAATGATCTCGTGCGCAAGGTCCTGGCCTTCACCGAACCCCTTATCCTTGAGGCCGAGGCCCGGGTAGCCGCGATCGAGGTTCGCCAGATGCTCAGTGACGTCGCCCCGGTGCTCGGTCGACCGTCCGAGCTCTCGGAGGTGCTCGTGAACCTGATCGTCAACGCCATCGAGGCGATGCCCCAGGGCGGGGTCCTCACCGTGGAGACTGCCCACGAGCAAGGCAATGTCTTCATCCAAGTGAAGGACACCGGCGTGGGTATGCCCGAGACCGTCAAAGCGCAACTTTTCACCCCCTTCTTCACGACAAAGGCTGGTGGCACTGGGCTCGGGCTGAACATCGCCCGGGAGATTATCGGACGTCACGGCGGTGAGCTCGCGGTCGAGAGTGTCGAGGGTACGGGTTCCTGCTTCACCATTCAGCTGGCAGCGGTGGAGCTCAGTCCGACGCTGCTGGGAGAACCGAGGGGGGAGAGAGCACCATGGCGCGCTCTCGTGGTCGATGATGACGTCCTGGTCCGGGAGTTCCTGGCTGAGGTGCTGACGAGTCTCGGCTGGCTCGTGACGGACGCCGCCGATGGAAGAGAGGCTCTGGCCAAGCTGATGGCCCAGTCCTACGACCTGGTCCTCGCCGACATCATCCTCCCGGAAGTCGCCGGTTGGGAGGTGGCTCGCGCCGCCCTGGCCCAGGAACCGCCGCCAGCGGTAATTCTCCTGAGTGGATGGATCGAACCGGACGATCCCGCACTCAAGCAGAGCGGGGCGGACGCCTTCCTCCATAAGCCCGTCCCGGTGCCCGACTTGGTTGAGACAGTCCGCGAGGTGATGGCGCGGAGGCCGCCCGCGCGATAGCCGGGGGCCTCGCTCATCTGCTGAGTCGGCGCTGCTGAAAATGCCTCGGGGGGTGGACCTGGAGGACACCCGCTGGTCCGCTCGCCTCTCCGGTTTGGTTGTGCTCAGCGGCTCAGTAACTGCGTCAAGCTGGCGACAATTCCAGCGTGAGCAAGAGCTACCGTCGCCGCACTCACTTGATCCCCAGAATCCAGCCCTCAGTCTGAGCCGCCGTGCGCTCGGCTGGCGTCAAGCTGGGTTCGAAGAATTCTGCAAGGTTACCGTCGTCATCGGCGCGACGCATCCATGCGGCAACGGAATAGGCGTCATGCTGGTCGGCGGTGCGCCCTTCGCGCGCGAAGCTCCGGCTCCACAGCGCCGGGTAGACCTCCGCCACCACCGACCCCCCGGCCGGCATGTCCCAGCCGTCGAACGGCCAGAAACGGACTCGCCCGCCGACCTGCTGGTGGAGGTAGCGCAGCCACGGCAGGCCGGCGTGGGTGGACTTGGCCACCGCGCCCTGCACGTCGAAATGGAAGACCGACTTGGCCCCTCCAGCACGTATCTCCGTCAATCGCCGCCAGCGCGGATTGCCGGAACGGGCGGCGCCGTCGCCTCGGGCGCCGTCGCGCACGAATTCGACGTAGGTGTGGTCCTCGTCGGTGGGCCAGTGGTGCTGGAAGTCGTCGAGGAACGCCGGCCAGTCGGGCGGCAGGCCATGCGACTCGAAATACTGGAGCGGAAACGAGAAGCCATGGTCGATACCGACCAGTGTCCGCTCGGGCTCCCAGAGCCGCTTGACCAGCCACTCAGCGATACCACGCCGCGTCCAGTACCTACGGGCGCCCGGCGGCGGTTGCACCTCGCTCGGCGACGAAGCTCGACCCGCCATGTAGACCCTCAGCGCCTTCAGGCTCGACGTCGGCGTCTCGGCGCCGGAATAGTCGATCCCGACGTATCGATCAAAGGCCCAAAGGGTCTGCCGATTCCGAATCATTCCGGATGGAGCTCTTTATGCGCCTCTGCGAGCCGACGTTCGAAGTGTGACAGCTTCCCTTCCTTCCAGCCGCGGACCTCTAACATAGCCCCAGCCTCACGCGCTACGGCGAGCGGGGATGGCGCGCCACCTTCCGCGTCAGCGGGATGGAGCACTCGCCGACCGGCGCGACGGCAACGGCCTGGGAGCCGACGCCCTGGCTCGCGGTGCAGCGGGCGGCGTGGGGGGCGCTGTGCTCGCGGCCGAATCTGTGACCGTGTCTCCTTTGATGCAGCCGGCCGCCCGCGGCGCCTCCGCTCAGCGACGGACTCAGGTCGCAGGGCATCGAGGCGGGCCGGTGCTACATTGTGGCGGTGGAAGCGAATCGGGCACGCTGGCCGTGGCGCGCCGTGCTCGTCGTCGCGCTACTCGTCGTCGTCGTCCTGGTCCGGCGGCGCGCGTGGTGGGGGCAACTGCTCTTCTGGGCGGCGGTCTTCTCGTTCGGATGGACCGGCATGTACCTGTGGGCGACCCGGAGGCGGCGCTGAGCCCGCCCGCGGGCTAGGACGGCGCTGAGCCCGCCCGCGGGCTAGGTCGCCCTACCCGCGACCGCCGGACGCCCGGCCGATGGCCGCCAGCACGACGCGGTTCAGCTGGTCCGGGTCGAAGGGCTTTCGGACGTAGTCGAGCGCGCCGATCTGGAGCGCCGAGCGGGCGAGCGCCTCGTCGTCGACGCCCGTGAGCATGACGACCGGGACCGCCGGGCGGTCCCTCCGGAGCCGCCGGAGCACCTCGAGCCCGTTCACTCCTGGCATCCTGATGTCCAGGAGCACCGCGTCGGGAGGGTCGCGGCGGACGCACGCGAGCGCCTCATCGCCGCCGGCCGCCCGCGCCACGGCGTATCCCTGGCCCTCGAGGTAGTCGGCCAGCGTGTCGAGGAACTCGCGCTCGTCGTCAACGACGAGGACCTTCCCGAGCGGCGCATCCATCCCGCTCCCCAGCTTATCGCAGGCCCCCCGGCGCTCTGAAGCTTAAGCTCGCGTGCCTGGGTGCGCCGCCCCGCGCCTGGCCCTCCCCCTTGGCGATGATGGGCAGCGGCCGGCGGCCCCGCGGGGCCGCCCCGGGGCCTCGGAATCGCCCCGCGAGGCGCCTGGACGCCGGGGAGCACCGCAGGCGCCCCCACGCCCCCGTTCGGGACAAGGGGCACCCGCGGCCTCGTCGTGGCCGGAGTCCGCTACGGGCTCATCGGGCTGCGTAGCCATCGCCAGTGCGCGCGTCGGCCCATCGTGATCAGCCAGATTGGAGCATCGTGATCACCAGGCGCCCTCGACGCGGGCGCGGACCAGGTGTGCATCCAGCCGCTTCGCCCCGACGGCCCGCCCGGTCCGGGCCCGGGGCTCCTGGAGGCGCTGGCGCCCGGCCCATCGTGACAGCACCGGTGCGGCTGCTCGCTTGGTCTCGCGAATGCCGTCCGGTGGCGTCGATGGCCTTGCGGTCGATTGTGCGGATACGTTCGGGCGAGACGGAGTTGAGGGTGACGCGCAGGCCAAAGCCTTCCTCGTAGGAATCGGGTTCCAGCAGGTACCGCCCGTGCCCGAACGTCAGGGCGAAGAAGCGGCCCCCTGCGCGTACGATGAAAATCGCCGCGACACCGGAAGAACGCAGATCATTCGCATTAATGTGCGAACCGAAGAACTCTGTCCAGCGGGGGGAATGGAGGGGGCAAGTGGCTCGTGCGCCTGAACGAGAAGCAGTCAGGGACACGAAGATCCACGGAGGCAGGATCAGCCTGATGCCGCACACCCCGCGAGCCCACAAGGCGGGCAGCGGGAGCACATCGCGCGCAGGGGCGCGAGCGTAGAAGGGCGACCACGTCGAGGTCGATCTGCGCGGTTGGACACTCCGCATCGGAATTCTCTGGCAATATGGGACGCGGACTCTTCGTGATGGCCAACACGTTCCCTCGCACCCAGGTGAGGCCGCCGGGCGCGTGCCTACCGTGGTGAAACCCGCGAGCGCTACGGATGCCGCGCGAGCGACACCGCATCCGCTGTGCACGAGGGCGATGTGCGTCACGGCCCTCGGCGGCGGCGGCATCCTCCTCCATCTGGGACTTCGGTACAGCTTCGGCGCGCCGCGGCCGCTCTCGCTGCTTCCCCTGGCGGTCCTCCTCATCGCCGGCGGCATCCCGCTGGTCATCGATATCGTGCGCGAGCTGCTCAGGGGCAACTTCGGCGCCGACCTCCTGGCGGGCATTTCCATCCTCGCCGCTGTCCTCTTTGGCGAGTACCTCGTCGGCGCCATCCTGGTCCTCATGGTGTCGGGCGGCGTCGCGCTCGAGCAGTTCGCGACGCGGCGTGCCTCGTCCGTCCTCGATGCGCTCGCCAGGCGCACGCCCCGGATCGCGCATCGCCGCCTCGACTCCGGTATTACCGACGTGCCGATCCGTGAGATCGCCATCGGCGACGCGCTTCTCCTTTTCCCGCATGAGATCTGCCCCGTGGACGGCGTGGTGCTCGACGGCCAGGGCGTCATGGACGAGTCCTACCTGACCGGCGAGCCGTTCGTGATCCCCAAGACCCCCGGCGCGCCCGTCCTCTCGGGCAGCATCAACGGTGAGACCGCACTCACGATCGTCGCGGAGAAGCTGGCCGTGGATTCGCGCTATGCCCGGATCATGGCGGTCGTGGAGGAAGCGCAGCAGCACCGCCCCCGGCTGCGCCGGATCGCGGACCGTGTCGGCGTCTGGTACACGCCGCTCGCGGTCGGGGTGGCCCTGCTGGGGTGGGCCGGAAGCGCTGATCCCTTCCGCTTCCTGGCCGTGATGGTGATTGCGACCCCCTGTCCGCTGCTCATCGCGGTGCCGGTCGCCATCATCGGCGCCATTGCCCTCAGCGCCCGACGCGGCATCATCATCAAGAATCCCACTGTCCTCGAGCGCATTGATCGGTGCCGGACGCTGGTCTTCGACAAGACGGGCACGCTGACGTACGGCCGCCCATCGTTGACCGAGGTGATCCCGGCGGCTGGCTTCACGCGCGATGAGGTCCTGCGCGTGGCCGCTAGCCTCGAGCAATACTCCAAGCACCCTCTCGCGGGCGCCGTCCTCGCCGCCGCCGGTGCGGCCCAGCTCGACCCGCAGCCCGTCAGCCACATCAGCGAAGCGCCCGGGGACGGGCTGCGAGGGGAGCTGGCGGGGCGCCGCGCGCGGATCACGGGCCGAGGGACAGTCCTTCGGGAACAGGGCTCATTGCCGGCGGCGGTGCCCACGCTCGCCTCTGGGATGGAATGCCTGCTGTTCATCGATGACGCCTACGCAGGCGCCTTTCGCTTCCACGACGCTCCGCGTCGGGAGAGTCGGAGCTTCGTCAGCCACCTCCAGCCGCGGCACGGGGTGGGCCGCATCATGCTCGTTTCCGGCGACCGCGAGTCCGAGGTCCGGTAT
>JACQCN010000318.1 GCA_016201575.1 Candidatus Rokuibacteriota bacterium
CCAGACCGTCCCCACGATCGCGGACCGGCTCGACGCCGCGGGCGTGACGTGGCGCTGGTACGCGGCCGGCTGGGGGGCGGGCGCCGACGCGGTCCGGAGCGGGCTCGTCCCGCACCACAACCCCTTCCAGTACGTCAGGCGCATCATGGAGACGCCGGAGGGGCGCGCCCACATCCGCGACGGGCAGGACTTCGTCGCCGATCTCCACGCCGGCGTCCTGCCGGCGGTGGCGTTCGTGAAGCCGCACTGGAAGGACAACGCCCACCCCTTCTCCTCGACGGTGGGCGCCGGCGACCGGTGGATCGGCGCGACGGTGCGCGAGATCATGACCAGCCGGTACTGGCCGCGCGCGGTCGTGGTCGTCACCTACGACGAGGGCGGCGGGTGGTTCGACCACGTGCGGCCGCCCGCCGTCGACCGCTTCGGCCTCGGCACCCGCGTGCCGGCGCTGGTCGTCTCGCCCTACGCGAAGCGCGGCCGGATCGCCCACGGGCGGTACGACCACGCCTCGATCCTGAAGCTGATCGAGTGGCGCTTCGGCCTCGCGCCCCTCACCGAGCGCGACCGGGGAGCCGCCGCCTTCCTCGAGGCCTTCGACTTCTCCCGGCCGCCGCGCCCGCCGGTCCCGCTGCCCTGATCCCGCCCCGCCTTGACAGGAGGCGGCCCCGCGCGGACAATACCCCCTGAGAGTATCGGCGACAATGATCAACGCGGAGAGCAAGGGCAAGGCGCTCGGGCGGCTGCGCCGGATCGAGGGCCAGGTGCAGGGGCTGCAGCGAATGCTCGGCGACGACGCCTACTGCGTCGACATCCTGCTCCAGGTGTCGGCCGTGCAGGGGGCGCTCGAGCAGGTGCGCAAGCTCCTGCTCGGCCGCCACATCGAGTCCTGCGTGGCCGACGCCATGCGCACCGGGTCCCGGACGGAGCGCCAGAAGAAGATCGACGAGCTGCTGGACGTCTTCTCGAGGTTCGGCAGGTAATGTCGCGGCCGCTCTTTCAGGCCGGATTATTCCCGAACGGTCGTCGCGGGTGGCGGGCGGGTCCTGGCGCAGGGTGCGGTCCCCGCGGGGCCGGCGCCGTCACCCACTCGCCCGAACGCCGCGCTGGGCGCGGCGGACGGGCCGAGGGGGGCCCACTGCGCCGGCCCCGCGGGGACCGCGCCCCGCGACAGGACCTGCCCGCCACACGCCACTGCCGTTCGTGAACGATGCGGGTTAAAGGCCCAGCGCCTTCACCTCGTCGCGGAAGCGCGTGACGCCCGCCAGCTTCACGTCCTCGTAGCCGCGGATCAGGTCCGGCAGCCCGGCGAGCGTGACGATCCGCTCGTAGCTCTCCGGCGCCAGCTCGATCAGCGCCTTCTCGATCAGCGTGCGGTACTCGCCGATCAGCTCCCGCTCGACGCGGCGCACGCGCGCGTAGCCGAACGGATCGAGCGCCGTGCCCCGCAGGCCCTTCAGGCGCGCGAGCATCCGGAAGACGCCGTCGAACCACTGGCCGAGCCGGATCTTCTTCTGCCAGCCGAGGGCGCGGAGCATCGGCGGGTGGAGGTTGTACTGGATCCTCACGCCGCCGGGGTACTCGGCGGCGAGCGCGGCGGCCAGGCCGCTCCGGAGGTGGAGCCGCGCCACCTCGTACTCGTCCTTGTAGGCCATGAGCTTGAAGAGGTGGCGGGCGACGGCCTCGCTCACCTTCGTCCGCCCCGGCACCCGCGCCTGCTCGCTCGCCCACACGTGCTTCACGAAGTCCAGGTACTGCCGGGCGTAGGCCTCGTCCTGGTACTCGGAGAGCTCGCGGACGCGGATCGACGCGAGCCGCCGCGTCTCGCCGGCGAGCGGCGCCAGCATCGCCTCGATCTCGGGCGAGAGCTCGCGGGCCGCGGTCTCGTCCGCACCCACCCGGCGCGGCTTCAGCGACTTCGCCCACTCCGGATCGGCCACGAGGAGCCGGCCGACGCGGAAGGCGTGGGTGTTCATCGCCACGGAGACGCCGTTCAGCCCGATCGCTTCCTCGATCGCCTCCGCGGCGATAGGGACGGCGCCCGCCTGGTAGGCGGCGCCGAGGACGATCAGGTTGGCGGCCATGTGGTCGTCGAACAGCGTCTCGGCCAGCCCGAGCGCGTCGAGGTACACGTTCTCGTCCTTCCGCGTGCATCGGTTGATCGAGGCCTGCAGCCCGGCCGGGTCGGGGAAGCGCACGTCGGTCGACGCGACCATCGCGCCCGTGGGCACCTGGGAGGTCGAGACGATCGCGAGCGTCCTGTCCGGCCGGGCGTGGTCGAGGCTCGTGGGCTGGGTGGCGACGAGGATGTCGAAGCCGATGTAGGCGTCGGCCTCGCCCGCGGCCACCTTGTTCGACGCCTCCCGCGCGTCGCCGCCGATCTTCAGGTGGGACACGACCGGGCCGCCCTTCTGGGAGAGGCCGGTCTGGTCGAGGCCGCACACGTGCTTGCCCTCGAGGAGGGCCGCGGTCCCGAGGATCTGGTTCAAGGTGACGACGCCGGTGCCGCCGATCCCCATCAGGTAGAGGGAGGCCTCGGCCGGAACTCGCAGCGCGGGCTCGGGCAGGGCGCGCTCGACCGTGTAGACCCGGCGCTCCTTCTTCTTCGGCTCGCCGAGCGGCACCACCGTGAGGAAGGACGGGCTCGTCGAGCCGGTCGCGGTGCCAGACCTCCACGCCCGGCGCCCAGCGCACGTCCGCGCCGTACTTGTCGGGCTCGTCGGTCACCACGATCGTGCGCTTGATGCCCTCGGCCTCCAGCCAGCGCGTCATGGCGTCGACGGGCCGCGCGCCCGCCGCGTCCTGGCCGCCCGTCATGGCCACCGCGGAGTTGTAGAGGATCTTGTAGGTGACGTTGGTCCCCGCAGCCACGGCCTGGCGGATGGCGAGCGAGCCCGAGTGGAAGAAGGTGCCGTCGCCGAGGTGCTGGAAGATGTGCGGCATCTCCACGAACGGCGCGGTGCCCACCCACTGCGCGCCCTCGCCGCCCATGTGGGTGATGCCGAACGTGTTGCGGTTCATCGCCAGCGACATGCCGTGGCAGCCGATCCCGCCGCCCGCGATGCTGCCCTCGGGGACCAGGGTGGAGGTGTTGTGCGGGCAGCCCGAGCAAAAGTAGGCCCCGCGCGCGAGCGTGATCGGCGCGGGCCGCTGGTGGATCGCTTCCAGGAGCGCCACGCGCGCCGTGACCGACGGGAGCTGGACCTTGCGCTCGAGGCGCCGGGCGATGACGAGCGCCACGCGGTCGGCGTCGAGCTCGCCGTCGGCGGGGACGAGGGGCCGGCCGCGCTCGTCCGTCTTCCCCACGATGAGCGGGCGCACCGCGCGGTTGTAGAGGGCGTCGCGCGCGAACAGCTCGACGAACGGGCGCTTCTCCTCGATGACCAGCAGCTCCTCGATCCCCTCCACGAACTCGTCGAGCACCCCGCGGTCCATGGGGAAGAGCATGTTGATCTTCAGGAGCCGGACGCCGTAGCGGGCGAGGGCGGCGTCGTCCAGGCCCAGCTCGAGGAGCGCCTCGCGGACGTCGTAGTAGGTCTTGCCCGGCGCCGCGATGCCGAGCCAGGCGCCCGGCGTCGGCACCGTGATCCGGTTCAGCCGGTTCGCGGCGCCGTAGGCGCGCGCGGCCTCGTGGCGGCCGTAAAAGATCTCGCGCTCGAGCGCGAGGCTGTCGGGCCAGAGGAGGCGCGGGCTCTGCGTGTGCTGCCACGGCCGGCCGTCGATCACCAGGTCGGGGCGCACCGGCGCCACGCGGTCCGGCGCGACCTCCGCGGTGCCGATCTCGTCGGCGACATTGGTGACGATCTTGACGCCGACCCAGAGGCCGGAGAAGCGCGAGAGCGCGCGAAGCCGTGCAGCCCGAGGTCGAGGATCTCCTGCACGTTGCCCGGGAAGAGGACCGGCATGTAGGCGTCGTAGAGCGCGACCTCGGAGCTGGACGGGAGCGTCGAGGACTTGCAGGTCGGATCGTCGCCGGCGAGCGCGAGCACGCCGCCGTGGCGGCCCACGCCCATGAACTGGGCGTGCTTGAAGATGTCGCCCGTCCGGTCCACGCCGGGCGCCTTGCCGTACCAGATGCCCAGCACGCCGTCGTACTTCGGCTTCGGATACATGTTCGCCTGCTGGGAGCCGAAGATCGCCGTCGCGCCGAGATCCTCGTTCACGCCCGAGACGAACACCACGTCGTGCTCGCGGCGGAGGGCGGTGTTGCGCTCGAGCAGCGTGTCGTAGCCGCCGAGGGGCGAGCCACGATAGCCGCAGATGAGCGTGGCCGTCCGCAGCCCCCGACGCGTGTCCGCGCGGTGCTGGTCCAGCGGAAGCCTGACCAGCGCCTGGATGCCGGACAGGAAAATGAGGCCTTCTTCCTGCCGGTACTTCGCGTCGAGCGTGAAGTCCCGCTTCGCGATCGTCATGGGTCCCCCTGGGCGAAATAGCGGTTGCTCGCCTGCGCGCGGCGGGGGCCCAGCCCCGCGACGCGCTCGGTTCCGGCTGACTGCTCGCCTGCGCGCGGCGGGGCCCCGGCCCCGCGACGCGCTCGGCTCCGGGACGGCTCGATTCTACGGGGGCGGGCGGGGAGACGCAAACGTCGAGGTCAGACCGCTACTTGGGCTGCATCCGCAGGCGGCCGAGGGCCCGCTGCGCCTGCCGGGCAGCGCGCGAGAGCCGGCGGGGATTGCCCTTCTTGGGCTGGGGCTGGTCGGCCTCCTCGTCGCCGCCGTCGCGGTCCTCGGCGCCGTCCTCGCTCGTCCGCTCGAGGAAGGCGTCGGCGCCGACCGCCGCCGCGCGCACCCGCCGGGCGCCGTCCTGCACGGCGTGGTCGGAGCTGACCACGGTCGCACCCGCGCCCCGCTGCCGGGCCAGCCTGATCAGCACGTCGTCGGCCTTCTCGGGCGGCTTCGAGAAGACCACGCTCACGCGCCGGTCCGACCGGGCGGTCGCCCTCGACTTGATGCCGTCGAAGACCACCACGAACTCGTCGGGGGACTCGCGGGCGACGCGCGCGACGAGACGCAGGAGGGCCTCCCGCCCCTCCTCGAGGCTCCGCCGATCGATCCCCGCCAGCTCGGGATCGCGCCGGATCACGTTGTAGCCGTCGATCAGCCAGACCATTTCCGCCCCGCGTTCATCTCGCCGGCCCGTACTCGGTCCAGGCCCGCTCGAACCGGCGGATCACCTCGAAGTCCTCCGCGGCCCAGGACAGCTCCTCGAGCCACCCGCGCACATAATCGGCCTCCAGCGACGCTCCCTGGCGCGCCACGATCCCTTCGATGTCGAGCACGTCCTGCGGCGCCCGGCCAGCGCCTTGTAGACGACGAGGTCCTCCGGCGTACACAGCCTGACGACCGGCCCTCGCCCACATCGTACGGCACCGCCATCGAGTGACTCCACTATCGCCTGCGGCGCGGCGACGCCGCGGGGCGCCCGCGCGTCCTCGGCGAGCTTCTATCCTATC
This sequence comes from Candidatus Rokuibacteriota bacterium, assembly GCA_016201575.1. Taxonomy (GTDB): domain Bacteria; phylum Methylomirabilota; class Methylomirabilia; order Rokubacteriales; family CSP1-6; genus AR9. The sequence continues at coordinate 5,450 of JACQCN010000318.1, forward strand.
CCGACGACCCTCCGAGGCAACACACGCGTGCCACGAACCCGCCAATCTCGGACCGTGCAACCCAGGGCGCGTTTCAACCGACGGGCCCGTCCACAACATCACGGGCGTGCCGGGAAGGCGGGGTCCAGCTACGTTGACACCCTCGGCTGCGCCGGGCAGGCCGTCGGGGCGATCTCGCCGCCGCGTTCTGGACCAAGCGTCTGCCCCTTGGTGACGTCGGAGCAGTGAGATGGTGTATCGATCTTTGGGCATTTGCGCGGCGCCGCGTGCGCGCTACCCAGGGGGATGGCGTGTGTTCAGCCACGTCTCCAGGGCGACTGACCTTGCTCCCCCTGC
>JACQCN010000053.1 GCA_016201575.1 Candidatus Rokuibacteriota bacterium
GACCACGACGTGGGCGAGCCGCGCGGCGCGCAGCGTCGCCAGCGTCTCCGCCGCGTGCTCCGGGAACCAGGAGCGGTCGCGGAACTCCACGGCGAGCGCCAGGCCGGACAGGCGCCCCGGCAGCGAGGCCACGTAGGCGAGCGCCCGTTCGCCGAAGCGGAGCCACGGCGCGAGCTGGAAGAGCACGTAGCCGAGCTTGCCGGCGGCGACGAGGGGGTCGATGGCGGCGCGATAGAGGCGGAAGCACTCGTCGAGCGCCTCGGGGGGAAAGGCCGCACGGTGGATCTCGCCGCGATGCGTCCGCCGGGGCGAGGGCGGCAGCAGGCGCTGGAGCTCGGCGGGGAGCGAGTCCGGCCGGGGATGGTGGCCGGTCATGAGGGAGTAGGCCTTGATGCTGAACAGGAAGCCCGGCGGGGTGCGCTCGCACCAGCGGACCGCGTTGCGAACGTCGGGGATCGCGTAATACGAGGAGTTGACCTCGACGGTGTCGAAGAACTCGGCGTAGTAGCGGAGGCGGGCCTCCGCCGACATCGACTTCCGGGGATAGAAGGTGCCGCTCTCGATCAGCGCGGGGTCGGCCCACGCGCAGATCCCGACGCGCAGCTCGGCCGGCACCGGTCAGCGCGCCGGCTTACTTGCCGGCGTGGTCGATCGCCTTGGCCAGCTCGCCGGCCTCGCCGGGATCGAGCGCGCGCAGCCGCCCGAGGATCTCCCGGGCCGCGTCGACCTTGCCCATCTCCACGTAGGCCTCGCCCAGGTACTCGAGGGCCCGAGCACCACAGCACGACACCCGCGAGGGCGGCCATGATCGCTGCGCGTCTCATCGGACTCGGCTCCTCTCGACGAATCTCATGCCTTACGCTCCTTCTTCCACGCTTCCCAGAGCGCGGGATAGTGCCGCGCGACGTACGCGCTGGTGATGGGCGACGCGGGCCCCCACGCCGGATCGCGCGAGGCGAACGTGCCGCACTCCGAGCACACGAGGATCTCCTCGGGCAGCGTCAGGAACTGGCGCGACTCGGGCATGAGCCGGCTCCCGACCTTGTCGGCCGGCACCACGTACTTCCGGGGGATCTTCAGCCCCTTCCTGCAGCGGCCGCTTCATCGGCGGGCCCCTTCGGCCGCCCGGCTGGCGAGTCCGGGCGGCCGTTCAATTCTGCCACCGCCGGACGGCCGAGTCACGGGGCTCAGCGAATGAGCTGCGCGTACTTGTCGAGCAGCGGCAGCACGGTGTCGCGGTCGGCGGACGGCAGGCCGAGGAGCACCCGCGTGAAGCCGGCCTCGGCGAAGCGCGCGAGCACGGCGGGGTCGGGCTTGGCGCCGAAGACCGTGGTCGAGATCGTGCGCAGGTCGCGGCCGGCGCGCGCGGCGCGGGCCTTCAGGTCCGCCAGCGCGGAGAGGATCGCCTCCTGGCCGGCCCGCCCGCGCGGGAACCAGCCCTCGCAGTAGTCGACCACGCGCTGGAGCGCGTAGGCGTTCTCGCCGCCCATGAGCACCGGCGGGTGCGGGCGCTGGGCCGGCTTGGGGTGCGACCAGATCTTGTCGAACCGGACGAACTCGCCGTGGAACTCCGCCTCCTCCTTCGTCCAGATCTCCTTCATGGCCAGGATCCGCTCGCGGAGGAGCCGGAACCGCGACTTGAAGTCGGCGCCGTGGTTCTCCATCTCCTCGGCGTTCCACCCCGCCCCCACGCCGAAGAGGAAGCGGCCGTTCGACAGCCGGTCGAGGGTGGCGACCTCCTTGGCGGTCACGATGGGATCGCGCTCGATGACCAGGCAGATGCCGGTGCCGACCTTGAGCGTGGTGGTGACGGCGGCGGCGGCGCTGAGCGCCACGAAGGGGTCGAGCGTGTGCCAGTACTCCTTCGGCAGGTCGCCGCCCCCGGGAAAGGGCGTGCGCCGGCTGGCCGGGATGTGGGTGTGCTCGGGCACGAACAGCGACTCGAAGCCGCGCTGCTCCGCCGCCCGCGCCAGCTCGTCGATGCGGATCGCGTAGTCGGTGTTGAAGATGAAGACTCCGTAGTGCATGCGGCCTCCTGGTCGGGGTGGGTTTCGTGCAGAATAAGCTAGTCTGTGCGCCCGTCAAGGTGAGGGGATTGGGCTCCGATCGACCGCTCGAGGAGAACTGCCAACCTGGTCGCACCCCGCGAGCGGCGCCGCGCCACCCGGGCGGCCCGGGAGTGGCCATGGAGATCAAGAACGGCTCGGGCAAGATGTGGCGCGGCACCAGCGTGGACGTGAGCACCACCGGTATGCGGGTGCGCGTTGACACGCCCCTGGAGCTGCGGGGGTTCATGTTCATCTCCTTCCACCCCGGGGACTCGGTCGGTCCCTTCTGGACGAAGTTCTCGCTGGTCCGGGAGGTCGTGCCCGGCAGGGAGTACGGGATCCGGTTCCTGGACCTGCCCCCGAAGAACGTGGAGCGGCTGCTCGCCGCCTGAGCTCAGAGGGGGCCTCGACGGCCCCCTCCGCGGCCTCCCCCATAATCGAGTTGCGCCGGCGGAGCCGGCCCAGAGTCCCCCTCGCCCCCCGCCGGCGCTCACCCCATGTTGCGCACGGCCTCAACGATGCGTTCGGCCGTCGGGACCGTCTCGCGCTCCAGCACGTCGGAGAACGGCATCGGGACGTCGTGACCGCCGAGCCGGAGCACCGGCGCGTCCAGCTCGTCGAACGCCTCCTCCATCACCGTGGCGGCGATCTCCCCGCCCACCCCGCAGCTCTTCACCGCCTCGTGCACGACGGCCAGGCGGTGCGTCCGGCGCACGGAGTCGATCACCGCGGCCTTGTCCCACGGCCGGATGGTGCGGAGGTCGAGCACGTCGCAGGAGACGCCCCGCTGGGCGAGCAGGTCCGCGGCCTCCAGGCACCGGTGGGTCATCAGGCTGTAGGACACCAGGGTCACGTCGGTGCCCTCGCGGCGGCGGGCGGCGACGCCGATGGGCTCCACGCCCCCGCCGTCCGGCACGTCGCCCTTCACGAAGTAGAGCATCTTGTGCTCGAGGAAGATCACCGGGTTCGGGTTCCGGATGGCCGAGATCAGGAGCCCCTTGGCGTCGGCCGGCGTGGAGGGGCAGACGACGATCAGCCCGGGGACGTGGGCGAACCACGCCTCCAGGCTCTGCGAGTGCTGGGCGGCGAGCTTGACGCCCGTCCCCTGCGCCGCCCGCACCACGATCGGCACCGTGCCCTTCCCGCCGAACATGTAGCGGAGCTTGGCCGCCTGGTTCACGAGCTGGTCCATCGTGAGCGAGAGGAAGTCGACGAAGCCGCCGCACTCGACGACCGGTCGCATCCCGGTCGGGCCGACGGAGGCGCCGATGGCGAAGCCGACGATCGCCGCCTCCGAGATGGGCGCGTCCCGCACCCGCTCCGGCCCGAACTTCTCGAGCAGCCCCCGGCTGGTCGCGAAGACGCCCCCGATCGCCCCCACGTCCTCGCCCATCAGGAACACGCGGGGATCGCGCTCCATCTCCTCGCGGAGCCCCTCGCAGATCGCCTCGGCCACCGTCAGCGTATGCATGCTCACGACTTCTCTCCTTTCACCGGCGAGCGTCCCGCAGGGCCGATCAAGAGCGCCCAGAGGCCAGGCGGCGTGGCCGTTCGAGCCGAGCGGCGTTCGCGAGCCCGAGCGAGCGCGCCGGGAGGCGAGGCCCGAGTCGATCCGACGACGGAGGCGTATGCCGCATGACGCCTGCCCGGGAGGAGCGACCGAGCCAACGACGCAGATGGGCGCTTTTCATCGGCCCTAACCCGCATTATTCACGAACGGTCGTCGCGTGTGGCGGGCGGGTCCTGGCGCAGGGGGCGGTCCCCGCGGGGCCGGCTCCGTCACCCACTCGCCCGAACGCCGCGCGGCGCGCGGCGGAC
>JACQCN010000319.1 GCA_016201575.1 Candidatus Rokuibacteriota bacterium
CGGGCGCGTCCACCGTGGGCACGTCGGTGGACATCCGCCACCTGGCGGCCACGCCCGTCGGCATGAAAGTGCGCGCGCGGGCCGTGCTCGTCGAGACCGACGGCCGCCGCTACCTCTTCGACATCGAGGCGTGGGACGAGAAGGAGAAGGTCGCGGAGGGACGCCACGAGCGCTTCGTCGTGGCCAACCTGGAGAAGTTCCTCGAGCGCGCGATGAAGAAGGCCGGCGGCTGATGGCGGTCCAGGTCAACCGGTCGGTCATCGGCAAGGAGTACCCCGCCTACGTGGTCACGGTGGAGCGCGGCAAGATCAAGGAGTTCGCCCGCGCCATCGGCGACCTGAACCAGCACTACCTCGACGACGCGGTGGGGCGCGCGTCGCCCTGGGGCGACGTCATCGCGCCGCCCACGTTCCCGATCACGTTCCGCGACGAGCGGGCCGACGCCGAGACGCTCCTCCACGACCTCGGCGTCGACATCTCGCGGGTGCTGCACGGCGAGCAGGAGTTCGAGGTCCACCGCCCGATCCGGCCGGGCGAGACCTTCACCTGCCGCACCCGCATCGTCGACATCCACGAGAAGGCGGGGCGCAGCGGCCCCATGGCCTTCGTGCGGCGGGAGACCTCGATCGTGGACCGGGCGGGCGACCTGGTGGGCACCATGCGGCACACCACGGTGGTCCGCCTGTGAGGTACGCGAAGGTCCACTTCGAGGACGTGCAGGTCGGCGACGAGATGCCGGCGCTCGTCAAGGGGCCGATCCGGCAGATCCAGCTCACCCGCTACGCCGGCGCCTCCGGCGACTTCAACCCGATCCACCAGGACCCGGAGTTCGCCCAGGCCGCCGGGATGGGCGGCGTGTTCGCCCACGGCATGCTCTCGATGGGCTTCGTCGCCCAGAGCGTCACCGACTGGCTGGGGGTGGGAACGGTGCGGAAGCTCGGCGTCCGCTTCACCGCGCTCGTGCGGCTCAAGGACGTGGTGACGTGCCGGGGGCGGGTCGTCGGCACCAGCGAGAAGAACGGCGAGCGCCTGGTCGAGCTGGAGGTGTGGGCGGAGAACCAGCGGGGCGAGAAGGTGGTCACCGGCCGGGCGACGGCAGCGATTCCGTCGCGTCTCGACTGAGAGGTTGTGAAAATATCCCCGGAACGGCGGAAGCTCATCCGAAAAGCCCGGCAAACGCGGGGGTCCGCGACGTGAACTCCCGATTGACTCACAAACTCTGACGTCGCGCAGCGCATCGGGGGAGGGCGCCAAACAAGTGCGGCACCCGCCTCGCCGCGAGGTTCTCCAGGCCGGGCACCCCATGAGGGACTATGAAGGCCGTCGGCTCGAGCTCTCCCCGCCGTCGCTCACGCTTCGCCTCTTCCCCCATGGCCAGCATCTGACCCAGGCGCTGTTCAAGACCTCGGTCCCGCCGTGCGCGTACCGGTAATCCGCGGATAGAGCGCACCTCTCGAGACCGATATACTCCTGCCCTGCGCCCGCGGGCGCCGCGCGCGGCCGCTGAGGAGACCGTGATGATCGACATGACGCTGGAGCTGGCGGAGCGTGCGGTGAAGGCTGCGCAGGCGAAGGCCAGGGCGCTGGGGACGGCCATCACGGTCACCATCGTCGACGAGGCGGGCCGGCTCGTCCTCGCGGCGCGAGGCGACGGCACCGGATTCTTCACACCCGAGACCTCGCGGGCGAAGGCGGTGGCGGCAGCCGCGTTCCGCCGGCCCACCAGCGAGATGGCGAAGCTCGTCGCCGACGGCTCCGTCTTCTGGAGCACGGTCCCGACGATCCTCGCGGGCCAGGTCCTGCCGAGCGACGGCGGCGCGCCGCTCGTGCGCGGCGGGCGGGTCATCGGCGGGATCGGCTGCGGCGGCGGCACCGGCGAGCAAGATCACGAGTGCGCGATCGCCGGCGCCGCCGCGATCAAGGGGTAACGGTGCCGATCCTGATCGTGAGCGCGCCTGTCTCGCTCGACGAGTTGCGGCGCATGGCCGCCGAACAGTTCGGAGACTTCGTCAAGGCGGTGGTCGACGTCCAGGGCGGCGTGATGGCCGTCGGCGGGGAGCTCCACGCCGACGAAGAGGCCCTCCTGCTCCAGCAGGGCGCCCGCCAGGCCGACCTGTGGGGCGTCAACCTCTACCCGGACCGGTCGGCCGCAGAGCTCGTCGAGCTCGACTCGATGATCAACGTCCGCCCGTCCCAGGGCAACCGATCCCGCGGGGTGGAAGACGCCGCGGTGCGGCGGCGGATCCTGGACATCGTGGCGAGGCTCGTCGTCCCGTGACGGAGATCGTCCACCGCGATCTGGCGGCCGGGCGATGGGGACAGCTCTCGCTGGCGGAGCAGCTCGCCAACGTCGGCAGCGAGGTGGGACGGATGCTCCGCTGGCGAGGTCGCGACGAGCGCCTGATGACCGGGGCGTTCGAGCGCGCGCTCGAGCTGCTGGACCTGACGCTTGCCGATCGGCGCTGGCGCGACCGGCTGCGCGAGATCGCCCGGGCGCGGGAGCTGCTCTGCGACGCCGCGGCGGGCGGACGCGAGTACGGCACGACGCTGGAGGCCCTGGACCGGTACTTCCTCGCCTTCGCAGTGGCGGCGAGGAGCGGCCGCTTCCGGTGATAGCCGGTCACCGCCCCGATTCGGCGCGAGAGCCGCCCTCGGGCAGCGGGTGGAGAATCGTCGTGCACTTGAGCCCACGCACCGCGGGGCCGTCGAGGTGCGCCGCCAGCCAGTCGGTCTCCACCAAGTACCGCCAATTGGCCCAGGACATGCGGCGCAGGGCAGCGCCGCGCGGCGGGGCCCTACGGCAGCATCGAGGCGCCCGCCGGTCCCGCACACGCGGTCATAGTGCAGGGTAGCGCCGAGCGGCGGGCCCTACGGCAGCAGGTCGGCGACGGTGACGCTCACCCCCGGCGCCGCCAGCGGCGCCACCCGCTCCTCGGGGCCGAGCGCGAGCGCGCTCCCGTAACGCCAGCCGAACGCCGCCGCGCCGTCCGGCACGGGCCCGCGGTAGACCTCGAGGCGCCGGCCCGGGAGATTCACGATCCAGTAGTCGGCGATGCCTGCCCGGGCGTCAAGAGGTCGATCGGCGCCTCCGGGAGGGAGAGCCGGTCCGCAAGTAAGTCCTCTACCTTACCCCGTCTCCATCGGGAGCGACGGGTCCGTGGCCCACTCGGAGAGCGAGGCGTCGTAGACGGCCACGCGGTCGTGGCCGAGCAGCGTCAGCACGAGGGCGTCGCTGCTCGCCGCGATGCCGCCGCCGCAGTAGGTGATCAC
>JACQCN010000320.1 GCA_016201575.1 Candidatus Rokuibacteriota bacterium
CGGCGGCGCGCCGAAGAGCGGCAGCGGCTTCATCCACTGCGCGAGGTCGGCGAAGCCGAAGACGCGCGCCACCCCGGGCATCGCGGCCGCGCGCGCGGCGTCCAGCCGGACGAGCCGGGCGTGGGCATGGGGCGAGCGCAGGAAGGCGGCGTGGAGCATGCCGGGCAGCGCGATGTCGTCCACGTAGCGCGCCTCGCCGCGCAGGTAGCGGGCGTCCTCCACCCGCGTCACGGCGGCGCCGAAGTACCTGGCTCCCATTCCGCCCTCAGAGTCGATGAAGAAACGCGGCGTGCGGGCCGCGGAGGATCCGCAATCGCGCGCGCTCTCGTGAACGCCACCGGCCGCCTCCGGATTTCTTCACGGACTCCTCAGCCTCCGAGGTACGCTCGCCGGACGTGCTCGTCGCGCAGGAGGTCCCGGGCGGCGCCCGCCAGCGTGATCCGTCCGGTCTCCATCACGTAGGCGCGGTCGGCCATCCGCAGCGCGGCGTAGGCGTTCTGCTCGACCATCAGCACCGTGGTGCCCCGGTCGCGGATGTCGCCGACGATGCGGAACGTGGCGTCGGCCGCGGCCGGGGCCAGCCCGAGCGACGGCTCGTCGAGCAGGAGGAGCCGCGGCCGCGACATGAGCGCCCGGCCGATCGCGAGCATCTGCTGCTCCCCGCCCGAGAGCGTGCCGGCGGCCTGCCGGCGGCGCTCGCCGAGGATCGGGAAGTGCGCGACGACGGCGTCGAGCTCCGCCGCCACCCCGTCCCGCCGCGTCCAGGCGCCGATTCTAAGGTTTTCCTCGACGGTGAGGTACGGGAACACGCGGCGGCCTTCCGGGCAGTGGGCGATGCCGCGGCGGACGATGGCGGGCGCGGCCAGCCCCGAGATCGCCTCGCCGTCGAAGACGACCCGCCCGCTCCGGGGCGCGAGGAGGCCCGAGATCGTCTTGAGCGTGGTGCTCTTGCCGGCGCCGTTGGCGCCGAGGAGGCAGACCAGCTCGCCCCGGCGCACCTCGAGGGTGACGTCGCGGAGCGCGGCGAGGCGCCCGTAGCCGGCGCTGACCGACTCAAGCGCCAGCATGGGCCGCTCCCAGATAGGCGCGGATCACGTCGGGATGCCGCTGGACGGCGGCAGGCGGCCCCTCGGCGATCACGCGGCCCGAGCTCAGCACGATGACATGGTCGGAGACGCCCATCACCAGCCGCATGTCGTGCTCGACGAGGAGGATCGTGACGCCCTGCCCGCGGACCTGCTCGATCAGCCGCGTGACCGCCACCTTCTCCGCGCCCGTCATGCCGGCCGCGGGCTCGTCGAGGAGGAGCAGCCGCGGGCGCGCGGCCAGCGCGATCGCCAGCTCGAGCAGCCGCTGCTCGCCGTAGGCCAGCTCGGCGGCCACGAGCCGCCGGCGGTGGGCGAGCCCGACGAAGGCCAGCACCTCCTCGGCCTCGCCGGCCAGTCGCGCCTCCTCCGCCGCCGCCGCCCGGCTCCCGGCGAGGACGCCGACGAGCCCCGCTCGCCCACGCAGGTGCAGCCCGACCAGTACGTTGTCGGCCACGGTCAGCGCCGGGAAGACGCTGGTCTTCTGGAACGTGCGCACGACCCCGCGGGCGGCGACGTCGCAGGGCCGGAGGCCGGCGAGCGAGGTCTCGTCCCAGCGGACGCGCCCCGCGGTCGGCCGGAGATAGCCCGTGATCGCGTTGAAGGCCGTCGTCTTGCCGGCGCCGTTCGGGCCGATGAGGCTCGTGATGGTGCCGGGCCCGACGGTGAAGGTGACGCCGGCGAGCGCGGCCACGCCGCCGAAGGACACGGTGAGGCCGCTGACGGCGAGGCTCACCGGCGGGCGCGCCAGGCGGCCAGCGCGGGCACGATGCCCCGGGGCAGGAAGAAGACGACGAGGATCAGGAGCGCGCCGTAGGCCAGGATCTGCCACTGCCACGCGACCGCCTCGCGCAGCGCCTCGGGCAGCGCGGTGAAGAGGAGGGCGCCCACGAGCGGCCCGGCCAGCGTGCCCTTGCCGCCGGCGACGACCATGATGACCATCGTGACGGTGTAGCTGAAGAGGAAGACCTCGGGGCTCACGAAGCGCGTGTAGTGGGCGTAGAGGCTGCCCGCCGCCCCCGCCATCGCCGCGCTGATCACCGTCGCCAGCACCAGGTAGCGCGTGCCGTCGACGCCGACCGACGCCGCCAGCGCCTCGTTCTCCCGGAGCGCGACGAACGCGCGCCCGATGCGCGAGTAGACGAGGCGCCGGCAGATCCCGTAGGCGAGGGCGGCGACGGCGAGCACCAGGTAGTACGCCGCGCGCTTGGTGGCGAGGCTCAGGCCGGCCAGGGCGGGGGCGGGGACGCCGGGGAGGCCGAGCGGCCCGTTGGTCAGCTCCATCCAGTTCACGGCGACGAGCGAGACGACGCCGGCGAAGCTGATCGTCACCAGCACGAAGTAGGCGCCGCGCAGCCGGAGGGCGAGGCGCCCGATCAGCCAGCCGCTGGCGCCGGCGAGGACGACCGCGGCGCCGAAGCCGGCGGCGAACGGCCACGCGGCCCGGAGCGCGAGGAGCGCCGAGGCGTAGGCCCCGATGCCGAAGAAGGCCGCGTGCCCGAGCGAGAGCAGCCCGGTGTAGCCGAGGAGCAGGTTCAGGCTGAGCGCGAGGATCGCGAAGATCCCGGCCATGATGAGGACGTGGAGGTGATACGGGTTCGGGAGCCAGAAGGGGACCGTCAGCGCCGCGACCCACGCGGCAGCGTTGAGCCCGCGCGCCAGCAGGTTCGGCACGTCCCGAGTCTACCCCACGCGCTCGGCGCGGGCGAAGAGGCCGGAGGGGCGGAAGAGGAGCACGAGGATGATGATCACGAAGCCGACGGCGTCGCGGTAGCCGGAGGACACGTAGCCCGCGCCCAGCTCCTCGGCGACGCCGAGGAGCAGCCCGCCCAGGGCGGCGCCCGCGAAGTTCCCGAGCCCGCCCAGGATAACCACCGAGAAGGCCTTGAGGGAGGCGAGATCCCCCATCGACGGGTACACGAGGAAGATGGGCCCGAGCAGCGCGCCGGCGGCGGCGGCCAGGCTGGAGCCGAGGGCGAAGGTGAGCGTGTGGATGCGGCCCGTGTCGATGCCCATGAGCGCGGCGGTGTCGTGGTCCTGGAACGTCGCGCGCATCGCGGTGCCGAGCGGTGTCCGGTGGATCAGCAGGTGCGCCCCCGCGATCAGCGCCAGCACCGCCGCCATCACGAAGAGCCGGAGCGGCGCCACCGAGACCGGGCCGAGCACGATCGGCGCCGTCGGAAACGGATGGGGGATGCTCTTGGCCACGCCGCCCCAGACCAGCAGCTCGCCGTTCTGCAGCACGATCCAGAGCCCGATCGTCACCAGCATGGTCGTGTCGATGGACTCCCCGCGCAGCGGGCGCAGCAGCACCCGCTCGCCGGCGGCGCCGAGGAGACCGCCGCCCAGGATGGCCAGCGCCAGGCCGAGGAAGAACGGCACGCCGAGCAGCGCGAGCGCGGCGAAGGTCAGGTAGGCGCCCAGCGTGTAGAACTCGCCGTGGGCGAAGTTCACGACGTGCATGAGGCCGAAGATCAGCGTGAGGCCGATGCCGAGCAGCGCGTAGGTGCCGCCGAGCACGAGGCCGTTCAGGAGGTGCTGGAGGAGGGCCTCCACCTACTTTCGGAGGAACGCCGGCAGGGCGGCCTGGCCGCCCTTGATCTGCACGAGGAAGATGCCGGGCCGGCTCTGCCCGCTCTCGCGGCCCGCGGGGCCGTCCTTCTCGAACTTGATCGGGCCGTTGAGCCCCATCAGCCTCACCTGCCAGAGCGCGTCGCGGATGGCCTTCGGCTCGTCGCGCCCGGCCAGGCGGATCGCCGCGGCGATCGTCGCGATGCCGTCGTGGCCGCGGAAGCCCTCGGTCAGGCCCTCGAACGGGTGGCCGCGCTTCGTCCACTCATCGACGAAGGCCTTCGCGAGCCGCGGGTCGGGCATGGCCTCCGGGAACCACGGCATGAAGAACACGATGTGATAGGTGTTCTCGGCGGCGGCGCCCGCCTGCTTCACGAGCTGGCTCGGCGAGGAGCTGCCGCCGGTGGTGACGATCGTGCGCGCGACGCGCTGCTCCTGAGCCTGCTTGAGCACGAGCGTGATCTGCTCGACGCTCGTGGTGAGGAAGAGCGTGTCGCCGCCGCTGCCCTTGATCTTGGTGATCTGGGCGCTCATGTCGGTGGCCGCCTGGTCCATGTACTCGACGGCACCGACCCCGGCGCCGCGGCGCTTCAGCACGTCGCCGAAGGCGGCGACGGCGCCGCGGCCCCAGTCGGTGTTGACGGCCATGAAGTCGGCCTGCTTGACGCCGAGGGCCGGGAGGTACTTCTCGAGCCCGAGCGCCTCCATCTCGCTGGGCGGGCTGATGCGGAAGACCCAGGGGTTGCCGCGCCGGGTGATGGAGGCGGCGCTGGAGGTCTCCACGACCATCGGCACGCCGTACTCCTCGAGCTTCGGCATCGCGGCCAGGGTCATCGAGCTGCCCCAGGCCCCCATGAGGACCGGCACCTGGTCGCGGACGATGAGCTTCTCGGCGGCGCTCGCCGCCTCCTTGGGGTCGGACTTGTTGTCCTCCACGACGAGCGCGAGCTTCCGTCCGTTGACCCCACCCCGCACGTTGATCCAGTCCCGCGCGATCTCGGCGCCCATGCGCACGTAGTTGCCGGAGGCCGCCACCGGACCGGAGAGCTGCTGGATCACGCCGATCCTGATCGGCTCCGTTTGCGCCCCGCCCCGAGCGGGGGCCAGGAGCGCCATCACGAACACGGCGAAGCAGCCGAGCAGCAGTCGAGGCATTGCGACCTCCTGACCGGACGGGGCCGGGCGAAAAAGTGGCTTCACTCTAGCCTGCATTATTCACCCGCGCCGTGGAAAGGTGCTGTGTTCTTGCCGGTGCAAGTCCGGCCTGGGGAATTGTCGGTGCGCCCCAGTAGCTACC
>JACQCN010000321.1 GCA_016201575.1 Candidatus Rokuibacteriota bacterium
CGATCGAGTGCGTGATGAAGAGGATCGTCCGCCCCGTCTCCGCCCAGATGCGGCGGATCTCGCCCTGCATGATGCGCCGGTTCTGGGCGTCGAGAGCGCCGAAGGGCTCGTCCATCAGCAGCAGGTCGGGCTCGATCGCCAGCGCCCGGGCGATCGCCGCGCGCTGGCGCATGCCCCCGCTCACGCGCCCCGGGTAGTAGTGCTCGAAGCCGTGGAGGCCGACGAGCCGGAGGTACTCCACCGCGCGCGCCTCGCGGTCCGCGCGATCGAGGCCGAGGGGCGTGAGCACGAGGGCGGCGTTGTCCCGGAGCGTCCGCCACGGCAGGAGCCGGTCCTCCTGGAACACGAAGCCGATCCGGCGCTCGTGCCGGCGGTCGACGGGCGCGCCGTCGAGCCGGACCGTTCCCCGCGTGGGCGCCTCGAGGCCGGCCACGATGCGGAGCAGCGTGGTCTTGCCGCACCCGTTGGGACCGAGCAGGCAGACCAGCTCGCCCGCCTCCACGCCGAACGAGACAGAGTCGATGACGGGGATCAGGAAGTCCTTCCCGACCCCGGTGACGGCGAGCTTCAGCGCCACCGCGCGAGCCGGCGGGCGAGCGCGTCGAAGACGAGCGTGTCGGCGAGCAGCATGATGGCGATCATCACCAGGGCCCAGGCGAAGACCATGTGCGTGGCCAGGACCTCGCGGCTCACGTTCATCGCGTAGCCGATGCCCGAGGTGACGCCGAAGATCTCGGCCACCACCGACACCTTCAGGGCGAGCCCGAAGCCGACGCGCAGGCCGGCGACCAGGTGCGGCACCGTGGAGGGGATCACGACGGCGAGGAACTTCTGCCGCCCGCTCAGCCGGTAGAGATCGGCCATCTCCAGGAGCCGCGCGTCCACGCTCTCGATCCCCTCCGTGATGTTCGCGGCGAGCACCGGCAGGGTGATCATGAACGTGGTGAAGACGGGCGCCCACTCGGTGAGGCCGAACCAGATCAGCGCGAGGACGATCCAGACGAAGACCGACGTCGCGTTGAGGATCGATACGACGTCGTGCACCACGAGGCGGGCGGCGCGCGAGAGGAAGGCCAGGAGCCCGAGGGCGAGCGCCGCCGCCAGCGCGCCGCCGAAGCCGAGGCCGATGCGCGAGAGCGAGGCGCCGGCGTGATGCCAGACCTCGCCCGAGGCCACGAGGCTCGCGAGCCCGGCGAGAACGGCCGCGGGCGAGGGCAGCACGTAGGCCCCGTAGCGGCGCGAGAGCGCCGCCCAGGCGGCGAGGACGACCACGAAGACGACCAGGGTGGGGAGGTGCAGCCGCCGCGCCCACTCCGCGCGGATGCTGGGGGTGCTCACCGGACTGTGCCCTGTCGCGACTCTGCGCCGACCGTCCGAGCGCCGGCTTCGCCGGCGCCATCCTCGGGGGGAGGTTCGGAAGGGGGGCGAAGCCCCCCTCCGAGGATGCTCAGGCCTGCCAGAAGAACTCGCGCCGGATCCGATCCGGATGATCCCAGAGATCGGACCGGAGGAACCCGGACTCCTTCGTGATCCGGAGCTGCAGGATCAGCGTGTCGATCTGCTCGGGCGTGAGCCCGTGGAGCATGCGCACCGTCTCGCGGTGGGCCACCTCGACCACGGGCTTCTCCATCTTCGTGACCTCGGCGACCATCTCGATCGCCCGGGGCGCGTTCGTGTACCAGATGTCGACGGCGTCCTTCTGGGCGGCGTTCAGATCGGCCGGGATGGACGGGTGCTGCCGGATGAAGTCGGGGCTGGCGAGGTAGCAGACGTGAACCGGGTAGTCGTGCTGGCGGCCCGTGGCCACCCGCCAGAGGTCGATCTGCTTGGTCAGGTAGACGCCGAAACCCTTCTGGACGGCGAGGTCGCTGATCGGCTGCCACGCGATGATGGCCTCGACCTCGCGGCGGGCGAGCAGGTTGGCCAGGTCGGGCGGGCTCGCCGCCGTCACGATCCGCGCCTCCTGCTGGACGTCGAACTTGTAGCCGCGCTGGATGAGGGCGCGGACGTCGAGGAAGGTGGAGCTGCCGACGACCGCCGCCACCTTCTTCCCCCGCAGGTCCTCGACCGAGCGCAGCGGCGCGTCGCGGTGGCGGACGACGGCGCCGAGCAGCGCCGTCGCCACGCCAGTCACGCGGAGCGGGACGCCGTCCTCGAAC
>JACQCN010000322.1 GCA_016201575.1 Candidatus Rokuibacteriota bacterium
ATCGCGAGGCCGCGGACCGGGCCGTAGAAGGGGACGGTCGCGTCGTCGAAGGCGATCGCCACCGAGGCCCCCGCCTTCACGAGGTCGCGGATGCGAGGCAGCCCGGCAGGCTTGGCGAGCGCCTCCCGCAGGGCCGCGTCGAGGTCGGCGAGCGGCGCGATCTTCGGGTCCTCGTTCGAGAGCACGACGGTGCGGTCGGGCAGCGTCGCCTCGAGCGTGGCGGGGCCGTACGGGAGCGTGACGTTCATGCGGGTGTGAGGACCCCACCCGTGCCGGTCGCGACCATCCGGCCACCGTCCACGGCGAGCGTGCCGTTGATGACGACGTAGGGGATGCCCGCCGGGTGGCGGTGGGGATCGGCGTAGGTGGCCTCGTCCTTCACGGCGGCGGGGTCGAACACGACGAGGTCGGCGGCCTGGCCGGGCCGCACGAGCCCGCGGTCCTTCAGGCGGAGCTTGGTCGCCGCCAGCCCGGTCATCTTGTGCACCGCCGTCTCCCACGAGAAGAGCTTCTTCTCGCGCGCGTAGACGCCGAGGACGCGGGGGAACGTGCCGTACATGCGCGGGTGGGGCTTCCCGGGATGCGGGCCCGGGCCCGCCGAAAGACCGAGCGAGTCGGAGCCGACCATCACCGCCGGGTGGGCGAGCACCTTGGCCACGTTGTCCTCGCTCTGGGAGAACACGACCATCGAGACGGTGGCGCGCTCGCGCTCGACGAGGTTCAGCATGGCCTCGGCGGGGGTGTCGCCGGTGGTGCGCGCGAGCTGGGCGAGGCTCTGCCCCTCCAGCTCCGGCCGCGAGCAGGTCGCCACGAAGATCTGGTCGAACCCGACGGCGCCCATGTGCGTGCGCCAGCGCTCGCCGTCGATCAGGCACTCCTCGACGACCTTGCGCCGCGTGGGGCGGTCCGCGATGCGCTCGAGCAGCCGGTCGATCCCGCCGTCGTGCATCCAGGGCGGGAGGAGGTTGTCCATCTTCGTGCTGCCCGCGTGGTAGGGATAGACGTCGCCGGTGACGTCGAGGCCGCGCGCCCGCGCCGCGTCGATCAGCCGGAGCGCGGCGTCCATCTTCCCCCAGTTCTCGCGGCCGGCGGCCTTCACGTGGGCGATCTGCACGCCGACGCCGCCGACCTCGCCGATCCGGATCGCCTCGGCGATCGCCGCCTCCAGGGTCGCCGCCTCGCCCCGGATGTGGGAGAAGTAGAGGCCGCCGCGCCCCGCCATCGACCGCGACAGCGCGATCAGCTCGTCGGTCGAGGCGTACACGCTCGGCGGGTAGACGAGGCCCGTCGAGTATCCGAAGGCGCCGGCGTCGAGCGCCTCGGCGAGGAGCCGCTCCATTCGCGCGAGGTCGGCGGGCGTGAGCGGACGGTTCTCGGGCCCGATCGCGGCCAGGCGTAGGGCGCCGTGGCCGACCATGTGGACGACGTTGACCGACGGCCGGGCGGCGCGGAGCCGGTCCAGGTACTGGCCGAAGCTCTCCCACGTGATGTCCAGGCGGGCGCCGATGCCGCCGGCCCACGCCCGCACGGCGTCCTTCCGGGCGGGATGGACCGGGGCCGGCGAGAACGAGCACATGCCGACCACCTCGGTGGTGCAGCCCTGGCGCACCTTGGACTCGGCGGCCGGGCACTCGAGGTAGAAGAGGTCGGAGTGCGAGTGCATGTCGATGAAGCCGGGCGTCACGAAGTGGCTGGCGGCGTCGATCGTCCGCTCGGCCTGGCCCGCGAGCGCCGGCGCGACCGCCGCCACCCGGCCGCCCTCGACGGCGACGTCGGCCCGCGTCGCCGGCGCACCGCTGCCGTCGATCACCTGCCCGTTGCGGATCAGGAGCGACCAGGCCATCGCGCTACTGCTCGACGATGCGGACGGTCTTCATCCGGTCGCCGACCTTGATCCCGTCGACGATCTCCATGCCCTTGGTCACCTTGCCGAAGACGGTGTACTGGCCGTCGAGGCTCGGCTGGGGCCCGAGGCAGATGTAGAACTGGCTGCCCGCCGAGTCCGGGTCCTGCGAGCGCGCCATCGCCAGTGTCCCGCGCAGGTGCTTCTGCTTGTTGAACTCGGCCTTGACCGTGTAGCCGGGTCCGCCGGTGCCGTTGCCCCGCGGGTCGCCGCCCTGCGCGACGAAGCCGGGCACCACCCGGTGGAAGGTCAGGCCGTTGTAGAACCCCTTCTTGGCCAGCGTGACGAAGTTCTCCACCGTCTTCGGCGCATCCTGCGGGAAGAACTCGATCACGATCTCCCCGCCCTTCTCCAGCGTGATGACGGCGGTCTGCTTCACTTTCTTGGGTCCTTTCTGTTCGGCAGCCACCGCCGGCCCGCCGATCGTGATCGCGAGCAGCGCGACGAGCGCGAGCACACGGATCATGCGAAACCCTCCGGGAAAGCCGAGAGAATGCGGCCATTATACCCGCGCCGGCGCCGTCACTTCCGGCTGGTCGAACCCGCCCGTCGTCGGTTGCCATGCCGCCGGGCGATGACCGACCGTCTGGAGAAGCTCAACCGGTACCATTTGTGGGCGAGCGGCAGGATGGTCTGCGACCTCCTAGACTGGGCTTCGGCTGTTCAGGCCGCGACCGTCCGGGCCGCGGCCAGGAAGCTCGCCTCGGTGGGCAGGGTGCCGATGTCCTCGGGCCGGCGCTCGGCCTCGAGACAGCGCCAGCGGACCACCCCGTCGCGGTCGATCACGAAGTGCCCGATGAGCTGAGTCCCGTGCGCCTGCTGGGTGTGCTGGTCGGCCGCGGTCATCTGGAAGCCGTCTTGCTGGTTCAGTCGCTCGTTGACCTCGAAGAGGGCGATCGGCTCCGGCAGCTCCCCGTTCGGGTTGACGCGGGTGCTCATCAGGCGCTCGAGCGTCTCCCGCCACGGCCACTCCGAGCGGCCGCCCGCGTCGCGGGGCGCGACCTCTGGCGCGGGGACGCCGAAGGCTCGGTGGCTCGCCGCCTCGGGATCGGCCAGCAGGAGGACCGGGCTCGGCCGGTGCCGGATGTAGAGCCGTGCCCGCTCCAGAGGCGTGTTGATGACCCCGACCACCTCCACCCCCAGCGCCTGGAGCTTGGGCGCGAGGGCGCCGAACTGGACCAGATGCCGCCGGCAAAAGGGACAGTGCAGCCCGCGGAAGAGCCCGAGGAGCACCGGCTGACGGCCACGGTAGTCAGCCAGCGTCACGGAGCCCTCGCGGTTCACCGCCGGGAGCGTCAGCGCCGGCGCGGCGTCGCCCACCTGGATCACGTGCTTGTCGGTCACGAGAACGCCTCCTCTCGGGCTCGGCTCCGGAGCCCGACCCGGGCTCTCGGCGGACGATGCTACTCAGGTAGCGGATCCGACTCGTCTCGACGACGACGACCGGAGCCCGACCCGGGCTCTCGGCGGACTATGCTACCGCATCGCCCGAGTCGCGATGCTATGCTCCCGCGCGGGAGGGACGCAATGAGCATCGCCGAGATCCGCGTGGTGGCGCCCGGCGAGGGCCGCACAGTCTCCGTGCTGGGAGACAGCTACACCTTGAAGGCCTTGGGGGGTCACACCCGAGGCGCCTTCAGTCTGACTGAAGTCGGCGCGCCCCCCGCGGCGCCGGGGCCGCCGCCCCACATC
>JACQCN010000323.1 GCA_016201575.1 Candidatus Rokuibacteriota bacterium
GTAGGCCGCGAGGAGCCGCCGCGTCTCGGCCGGCGTGCCGCGCAGCCAGAGCCAGCCGTGCGGGTCGGCCCTGTAGGCGGCCGCGTGGCGCGCGAGCACGGCCGGCGTGTCGTGGACGGGATCGAGGGTGATGGAGGCGAGCGCGACCTGCCGCCCCAGGAACCCGCGCGCGGCGAGGAGGGCCTGCAGGCGGGCGAGCTTGGCGGAGACGAGCGGGCAGGTGTCGGCGCAGCGCGTGTAGATGAACGTCTCCACCCGGATCCGGCCGGCGAAGTCCGCGGCGCGGACCGGCCGGCCGTCGGGCGTGGCGAGCGTGTAGTCGGGCGCCGGGCGGATGATCGGCAGCCGGCCCTCCACCGGGCGCGCGCGCCACTCCGAGGCGGCGGGGGCCGCCTCGTGGGCGCGCGCGGGGGCGGCCAGGAGGAGCAGGGCGGCGACGAGCGCGGCCACGTCAGTCAACGTCGGGGGGAGCGCCGCTCCTCCCCGACGCCCCCCACCGGCAATCGTCGGCGCCGATTTCTTCACGCCCTCTCAGTTCAGGAGCATGTCGTGGGCGCGGTACGGGCCGCCCGGGACCCTGGTGAAGTCGACGTTGAAGAATGGGTCGAGCTTGAGCCGGCCGTCGGGCCCCACGTGGGCGAGGCGGACCCAGAAGTTCCCGGAGTAGTCCATCGTCGAGAGCAGGGAGTTGGTGACGTAGATGCGCCGGCCGTCGCCGGTGATGTGGAGCATGTTCGGCTGCACGCCCGGCTCCAGCGTGTCGTGCAGGCGCGCCTTCTGCGGGTCGGACACGTCCCACGCCTGGATCTGGCTCGTGAGGAAGCACGACACGTAGAGGTAGCGGTCGTCGGGCGACTGGCGCAGGTCGGCCGGCAGGCAGCCCTTGCCGAGGTCGGCCGCCTTTCGCGTCGCGTAGCGGCCGTCCTCGCCCTGGCCGAACCACCAGATCGAGTCGCCGAGGGCGGCGTTGGTCCAGCCGTACGCCCGGCCGGGCTTGAGGCTCCACCGGACCTCGAGCGGCACCTGGTCGGTGTGGAGGGTCTGCAGCACCTTGCGCTCCTTGAAGTCCCAGACCAGCAGCGTGTTCCCGCCGTCCTTCATGTCCCACTGCGGGAGCGGCTTCCGGTAGTTGCGGAACGGCGTGAAGCTCGAGGTGACGAGCCGGTTGATGTTGGGCTTCAGGGCCGCGTCGTAGGCGTACGGCGCCTCCACGGGGTTCTTGAACACGCGCACCAGGTCGCCCTCGTTGGTGAACTCGGCGAAGCCGCCCGGCAGGCCCCCGTCGGCGGACGAGAGGAAGGTGATCAGCATCCGGCCGGGCAGGGCGTAGTAGGTGTGTGGCCCGAGGAGGCCCGTCCGCTCGCCGAGGTCGTCGAGCGTCCGGACGATGCGGGGATGGGCGGGGTCGGTGGCCGCGTCGAAGATGAAAATCCGGTTCGAGAACAGCGTGCCCGCCCAGATCTTGGTGCGGTCGTCGGTGAACCCCATGTGGTGGGGCTCGTTGCCCGCCGACCCGATCGGCACCGTGGTCAGCACGGAGCCGTAGGTTGGCGAGGCCAGCGCGACGTCGACGACGGCCAGCGCGTCCTGCCCGGCCGGGTCGACGGCCACCGACCAGACGTAGAGCACCTTCTCGCGGCCCGCCAGCCGCTTGACGTACGGGGACATGCACACCTCGGCCAGGGCGGGACCGGCCAGGAGGGAGACGGCGAGCGTCAGCACCAGTGCCTTCTTCATCGCGCCCTCGGTTGTGCTGGGTTACTGCTTGACTTCGGTCAACCGTCCCGTCCGCACGTCGTAGACGAACCCCCGCACGGGAATGTGCGACGGCAGCCACGGGTGCGAGCGCACGCGCTGGATCTGCTCCCGGACGTTCTCCTCCGCGTCGCCGAAGGCGTGGAAGGCCTCCGGCGCCAGGGGGGCCGAGCCCGTGTCGCGCCGGAGCTTCGCGCGCAGCTCGTGGTCCCGGAAGGTCAGCATCCCGCAGTCGGTGTGGTTGATGATCATGAACTCCTGGGTGCCCAGGAGGTGGTGCGAGATGATGAGCGACCGCACGGCGTCCGCGGTCGCGATGCCGCCGACGTTCCGGATGACGTGCGCGTCACCGGTGCCGAGTCCGAGCACCTGGTCCACGGTCAGCCGGGCGTCCATGCACGCGAGCACCGCGAGCCGGCGCGCCGGGGGCATCGGAAGATGCCCGAGGCTGAAGGTCCGTGCGTAGTCCTCGTTCGCGCTGACGACTTCCTCGATGACGCTCACGTCCGCCTCCACGCGCGCTCGGCGCGCGCTCAGATCTTCTTCTTGCTGAAGTACCAGTCGACGGTGTCGAAGCCCTCGTCCTTCCGCCGGTCGGCGCCGTCCTTGGTCACGGGCGCCGGCACGATCACGGCGTCGCCGGGCTTCCAGTTCGCCGGCGTGGCCACGCCGTTCTTGTCGACGGTCTGGAGCGCGTCGACCAGGCGCAGGATCTCCTCCATGTTGCGGCCGGCCTGGAGCGGGTAGTAAATGAGGGCGCGGATGACGCCCTTGTCGTCGATCACGAAGACCGCCCGCACCGTCGCGGTGTCGCTGGCCCCGGGATGGATCATCCCGTACTGCTGGGCGATCTTCATGTTGCGGTCGGGGATGAGCGGGAACGGCACCTTGACGCCGAAGTTCTGCTCGATGTTCCTGAGCCAGCCGATGTGGGAGTAGATGCTGTCGACGCTCAGGCCGATGAGCTGGACGTTGCGCTTCTCGAACTCCGGCCAGAGCTGCGAGAAGGACACGAACTCGGTGGTGCACACCGGGGTGAAGTCGGCCGGGTGGGAGAAGAGCACCACCCACTTCTTGCCGCGATAGTTGGAGAGCTTGATCTCTCCCTGTGTCGAGGGCGCCGTGAAGTCGGGCGCGGGCTCGTTGATCCGCGGCAGGCTGATCGGGGTCTCTACGGTTTCGGTGGCCACCAGTCTTCCTCCTTGTTCTCCGGCCGAGAAACTACAGTAATCCGACCGGAGTTGTCAAGAATAAAATCTGGGGGAAGAGAGCTGGGTGGTAACAACCAGAAATCACGGGACTTCTGCCGTGCATCCCAGGGGCACCCGTGGAGAAGCGCTGGAGTCGGGAGCGTGTCGGACTAAGCTCCGGTCGAGCGCCGGCTTCGCCGGGGCAACCATCCTTGGGGGATGTTCGAAGGGGGCCGTCGAGGCCCCCTTCGGCGATCTACTCGACCTCGACGACCATCTCGATCTCGACCGGGATTCCCCACGGTAGCTCGGCCATCCCCACCGCCGAGCGCGCGTGCTTGCCGATCGCTGCGCCGAACACCTCGACCATCAGGTCGGAGAAGCCGTTGATGAC
>JACQCN010000054.1 GCA_016201575.1 Candidatus Rokuibacteriota bacterium
CTCGGCAAGCCGGAGTTCATCTGCCCGTGGATCGCAGGCGGGCGAGGCTGGAACGCCGGCTCGTACAACGAGAAGACCAAGCTCTGGTACAACAGCGCTAACGAGGTCTGCGAGGAGGTCACGGTCGAGAAGCAGACGCCGGTGACGGAGCCGTCCGCGCAGCTCTTCTTCGGCGGCGACCAGGTCGCGAAGCACCCACCGGGCGGCACCGCATACGGGCATCTCGACGCGCTTGATCCGGTGACCGGAGTCCGGCGCTGGAGCGTCAACTACAAGTACCCGCCGCTCAGCGGCGTCCTCTCGACAGCCGGCGACATCGTCATCAACGGCGACGTAGAGGGAGTCGTGCGCGCCTATGACTCGGAGACGGGAGCGGAGCTCTGGAACTTCCGAACCGGCTCCGGCATCCGGGGCGGCCCGATCAGCTACGCGGCGGGCGGCAAGCAGTATATTGCGGTGCCGAGCGGACTGGGCTCGCTCGTGATGGGGCTTTACCCGCACATCTGGCCGGAAGCCGCTGACTTCCCCGCTGGTGCCGCAATGGTCGTTTTCACTCTGAAGAACTGATCCTTCCCGGCAACGGCGGCGCGCCGCACCGAGACGGCGCGCCGCGCGGTGCGGCGCCTCCACCGCGCGAAACTTCCTCCCCGTCGACACTCGGCGACGTAGATCAGGAGGGTGGAGGCGCTCGTGCGGCGGCTGCCCTCACTCCGCCGGACCGCCGGGAGGCCTACGTGGGCGAGACGACCATGGTGGACCTGGGGCGCTCGGGCGACGAAGAGGAGGAGGAGGAGGAGGAGCGGGCTCGAGTCGAGTGCCGACAACAGCTAGCTTGGCTCAGGCTAGACGCCTGCTGAAAACCCCCGCAGGCCGCTCAAAAAGGTCAACGATATGACCTGCGAAGACTACGACGATGGCCCCGGAGAGAGCTTGGTTGAAAAGGGAGCGCGCCAAATCGCTGCTGTCCTGGCTTCAAGCTCGGTCCGAAACTTGGCGAAGCGCTTGCCTCAAGGCATCAGGAGAGCAATGGTAACGTTGCTTCTGACGGCAGCCGACGTTTTCCGCACCTAGCAGGCCGCTGAAAAAGGCCCAACTGCGTCGTTGGCTCGGTCGCTCCTCCTCCCTGGCAGGCGCGCTGACGCCCGGCTCGGCGGTCGCGCGGGGCAACAGACTAGGGGGAATCGGCTGCCTGTCACAGTAGGATGTTTTCCCCGGCTCGAATGCACCGGATTTTGTCCGTATTGACTAGGCCAATTGAGGCGAACGCATCTGGCACGGAGGTCCCCGGCCGCGGCACAGTAGGCGATGGGGAAAGCACGCTACCGATAATCGCGCGGAGGGCGTCCCATGGCGGTGCGCTGGCGAGTGGTGGTCGGGGCGTCGATCTTCGGTCTGGTGTCGCTGGCCCTCCTGACCAGTAGCGAGCCCGAGACGGTTCGCCCGCGGTCGGCGAAGCCCGCGCCGGCGGCGGCGGTTTCGAAGCCGACCGCGTCCCTGCGGTCGCAGCCCGCTGCGATGGGCGAGCCGCTGCCGGTCGCGCTGACGCCGTCGAAGCCGCGCCCGGCCACACCCGCGCTGCTGGTCCTCGGCAAGCGCGTCTATACGAAGCAGTGCGCGGCTTGCCACGGTGCCGCCGGGCGGGGCGACGGCGAAGCGGCGTACCTCCTCTATCCCAAGCCGCGCGACTTCGTGGGCGCGCAGTACCGGCTGGTGTCGACGTGGGAGCGCGTGCCAGCCGACGAGGACCTCTACCGGACGATCTCGCGCGGGATGCCGGGATCGGCGATGCCGTCCTGGGGCCATCTCTCCGAGGAGGAGCGCTGGGGCCTCGTCCACTACATCAAGAGCTTCGCCGCGAATCCGATCACCGTCGCCCATGCGACCGAACCCGCGGGCGAAGGGCAGTCGGGCACGGGCGCCATCACGGTTCCGCCGCGGCCGCCGTTCACGCCGGAGGCGCGGAAGCTCGCCCTCGAGCGCTTCGCCGACGCGTGCGCCTCCTGCCACGGCGCGACGGGCAAGGGCGACGCCACCGAGGAGCAGAAGGACGACGCCGGCTACCCGACGCGCCCGCGCGACCTGACGGTGGGCGTGTTCAAGGGCGTGCCCGATCCCGAGCAGATCTACCGGCGGATCGTGGCCGGGATGCCGGGCACGCCGATGCCGATGAGCGACTGGGCCTACGGCGACGAGGCCTGGCACCTCGTCAACCTGGTCCTCTCCTGGTCGAGCCCCGAGCAGCGGGCGCGCGTTGAGATGCGGCGGTTCCGGATCGTGGCCCGGCGGGTTGACCGCGTGCCCGACCATCCCGACGCCGGCACGTGGCGGCTGGCGACGCCGGTGAACCTCCACCTGATGCCGCTCTGGTGGCGGAGCGACCGGCCCGAGGAGCTGACGGTGCGCGCGTTGCACGACGGCAAGCAGGTCGCGCTCCAGCTCATGTGGGCGGACTCGACCCACGACCACACCGCGATGCGGCCGCAGGACTTCCGCGACGCCGCCGCCGTCGAGTTCGCGCTGGCGGCCGACCCGCCGTTCTTCGCGATGGGCGCGGCGCGCCAGTTCGTGAACATCTGGATGTGGAAGGCCGAGCGGCAGGCCGACCTCGACCCCGCGTTCCAGGACCTGGAGAAGGTCTACCCGAACCTGGGCATCGACTCCTACCCGAACGTGCGGATGTCGCCGGTGGAGCAGCCGACCCGCCAGGCCCTCACGCTCAAATCCGACCCGACGTTCGTCACCGGGTGGGGGGCCGGCAATATCGTCTCGGACCCGCTCCGGCCGAGCCCCGCCGAGGACCTCGCCGCCCAGGGCTTCGGCACGCTGCGCGCCCGGCCGCGCGCCGACCAGGCCGTCGACGCGCGCGGCTTCAACAAGATCGGCACCTACCGCTCCGGCCCGGGACCACGGTGCCGGTCGCGTTCGCGGTGTGGAACGGCAGCGCGGGCGACCGGGACGGCAAGAAGTCGGTCACGATCTGGCAGGACCTCGTGCTCGAAAAGTAGTCGATGCTGGCTGGCGAGGGAGTTGCAGATGCCGTGGGACCCAGCGGGTGACGCTGCGAGCGGGGCGAATCAACTCGGACCTCGCCTCGCGACGGGCTTCGCGAACAGACTTGCCGACGCCGCTCGGCTCGAACGGCGCCGCGCGGAGCGCACCGCGAGAACGGCTCGCGGGAGCGAGCGTGGCCGTGCGAGGTGAAGCCGTCAGGCGAGCCGAGCCCCTGATTTCGAGAATGGCGGAGCCGGGCCTGCTCGCGGCGGCAACACCCGCGGTCCCCGCCATCCGGTAGAGAGAATCGCCGACTGAAGAGGAGACGACCGTGTCGAACGAGGAACCACGGGCAGGGATGGAGCGCCGAGATTTTCTGCGCTGGCTCGGCGCGGGGGCGGGGACGGCGGTGGCCGAGATGGCGCTGCCGCTCCGGCTCCTCGCCGCCGCGGACCCCGACCAGAACCCGCTGGCGGGATCGGTCACGCGCGACTGGGAGAAGATCTACCGCGACCAGTACCGCTACGACCGCACCTTCGACTGGGTCTGCTCGCCCAACGACACCCACGCCTGCCGGGTGCGCGCCTACGTGCGCAACGGCATCGTCACCCGGCTCGGCAACACCTACGACTACCAGAAGTACGCCGACCTCTACGGCAACCACGCGACCGCGAACTGGAACCCGCGCCAGTGCGCCAAGGGCTACACGTTCCACCGCGTGCTCTACGGCCCCTACCGGCTCAAGCACCCGATCGTGCGCAAGGGGTGGAAGGCCTGGGCGGACGCCGGCTTCCCGGAGCTGACGGACGAGCTCCGCGCCAAGTACAAGTTCGACGCCCTGGGCGAC
>JACQCN010000299.1 GCA_016201575.1 Candidatus Rokuibacteriota bacterium
GAAGCCGGCGCTCGAACGGAAATCACTCCGACGCGCTCCTGGTACGGAAGCGAGCCGCCGAGGCCCAGTCGAGCATCGGCGGCTGTTGCGGCTCCAAGGTCGGCTCGAGGCGGTGGCTACTGCGACGCGAGCGTGACGCGGACCAGGACGCTGGTCTTCGCGGCGAGCCCCTTCCGGATGTAGCGACCCATCCACAGCGGCACCATGAGCCAGTACTTGCGTCCGTAGTGGACGAGCACCGCCTGCTCGAGATCGGGGCGCTCGTCGACCCACTCGGCGTGGCCCTCGCGCGCGGGGGCGTCCTTGGCGCCGATGCGGACCGTGACGCGGCCGTTGGCGCCGATGCGCCGCGCCTTGAGGCTGTCCCGGCGCGTGGTGAAGTACAGCACGTCGCCGCTCGCCCGCATGAACCACACGGGCACGGTCCCCGGGCGCCCCGCCGTGCTGTAGGTCGTCAGGTAGAGGTACGTCGGCTCGCGGCCCATGACCTTGCCCGTCTAGGCTCTCATGGTTCGGCCTTGACGTAGAGCTCGCCGCCGGCCTCCTTGAACTCCTCCGCCTTCTGCCGGAGCCCGGCCTCCTGCTCGGCGAACGCCCGCACGTCCTGGGTGATCTTCATCGAGCAGAAGTGCGGCCCGCACATCGAGCAGAAGTGCGCGACCTTGGCCCCCGCCGCGGGCAGGGTCTCGTCGTGGAACTCGCGCGCGGTCTCGGGGTCGAGCGAGAGGTTGAACTGGTCCTCCCAGCGGAACTCGAAGCGCGCCTTGGAGAGCGCGTCGTCCCACTCGCGCGCCCGGGGGTGCCCCTTGGCCAGGTCGGCGGCGTGGGCGGCGATCTTGTAGGCGATCACGCCGTCCTTGACGTCCTTCTTGTTGGGGAGGCCGAGGTGCTCCTTCGGCGTCACGTAGCACAGCATCGCGGTGCCGTACCAGCCGATCATGGCCGCCCCGATGGCCGACGTGATGTGGTCGTAGCCGGGGGCGACGTCGGTGGTGAGCGGTCCCAGCGTGTAGAAGGGCGCCTCGTGGCAGACCGCGAGCTGGCGGTCCATGTTCTCCTTGATCAGGTGCATCGGCACGTGCCCCGGCCCCTCGATCATCACCTGGCAGTCGTGCGCCCAGGCGATCTTCGTGAGCTCGCCGAGGGTCTCCAGCTCGGCGAACTGGGCCGCGTCGTTGGCGTCGGCGGTGGAGCCGGGACGCAGGCCGTCGCCGAGGGAGAACGAGATGTCGTAGGCGGCCATGATCTCGCAGATCTCGCGGAAGCGGGTGTAGAGGAAGTTCTCCTGGTGGTGGGCCAGGCACCACTTGGCCAGGATCGACCCGCCGCGCGAGACGATGCCGGTGACGCGGCCGGCGGTGAGCGGGATGTAGCGGAGGAGGACGCCCGCGTGGATGGTGAAGTAGTCCACGCCCTGCTCGGCCTGCTCGATCAGCGTGTCGCGGTAGACCTCCCAGGTCAGCTCCTCGGCCTTGCCCCCGACCTTCTCGAGCGCCTGGTAGATGGGGACGGTCCCCATCGGGACGGGCGCGTTGCGGAGGATCCACTCCCGGGTCTCGTGGATGCTCTTCCCGGTGGAGAGGTCCATCACGGTGTCCGCGCCGTACCGGATCGCCCACGTCATCTTCTCGACCTCCTCCTCGATCGAGGAGGTGACGGCCGAGTTGCCGATGTTGGCGTTGATCTTCACCAGGAAGTTGCGGCCGATGATCATCGGCTCGGACTCGGGGTGGTTGATGTTGGCGGGGATGATCGCGCGCCCGCGGGCGACCTCGTCGCGCACGAGCTCCGCCGCCATGCCCTCCCGGCTCGCCACGAACTCCATCTCGCGGGTGATCTCGCCCCGGCGGGCATAGTGCATCTGGGTCACGCGGCGGCCCGGCCTGGCCCGGAACCCGACCGGCGCCGGCTCCACGTCGCCCCGGGCGAGGATCCAGTCCCGGCGCCGCGGGGGCAGCCCGAGCTTCAGGTCGACCGCGTATCCGGCGTCCGTGTAAGGGCCGCTGGTGTCGTAGAGCCTGACGGGCGGGTGGCCGCCCGACAGCGGGACCTCGCGCATGGGAACGCCGTTGACGTAGACTTTGCGGGAAGACGAAGCAGGCATTGCGAGCCTCCCTTCGCTGGTATTACCCAGGTCAGGTTCGTGCGGTCGGCGGCTCCGGCAGCCGCCCTCTCAGCCCGGTTGTCCGAGCTCCCGCGTCTGTCGATACCGAACTGTAGCCCCCGGGGTCCGGGGGCGTCAAGGGAACCGGTCGTGGCCGGGGAACGGCGGCGGGAACGAGAGCCGAGGGGAAGGGGAGCCCTCCCTCCGCGCCTGCCACTTTGGCTCGACAAAGAGGAACAACGAGCACCGGGCGCGCTGACAACGGAGAGACGGGCGAGGGTGTCAGTCTGCTCCGCCGGATTCCGAGGACATCGCGAAAAGTCTGGATTTCTCGTCTCGGCGGCCATGGCACCGAACGTGCTCCCGGGTAAGATGCACGGCTTCGCGAGTCGAGAGGCCGCGTGAGGAGACGTGATCGATGCGGTGGAAATCAGCATCCGGGCGCGAGCGACGCGCCGCCCCCCGATTCCGTCGCCAGTGGCGGATCGAGATCAAGACGGGCGCCGGCGTGTGGCGCGGCACGTGCGTGGACGTCAGCACCCTCGGCATGCGGGTCCGGGTCGACAAGCCCATCGAGCCGCGCCGGCTCATGTTCGTCTCGCTCGAAGCCGATGCCGCGGGCGGCGTGATCTGGTCGCCCGTCTCGCTCGTCCGCGAGGCGTCGTCCGCCGAGTACGGCATCCGCTTCGTCGACCTGTCCGAGCGGGAGCTCCTGCGCCTGACCCGGCTCCTCGCGCTGTAGCGGCGCGCCCGGCGAACGGCGCCGTTGCGGTGCGGCGGCGGCCGGCCTACCATGGGGCCCGGTTTCCGCCGTGGACACCTACGACCTCGTGGTCATCGGCTCGGGTCCGGCGGGCGAGAAAGGCGCCGCGCAGGCGACGTACTTCGGCAAGCGGGTGGCGCTGGTCGAGCGGGCGTCGCACGTGGGCGGCGCGGGGATCAACACCGGCACCGTTCCCTCCAAGACGCTCCGTGAGACCGCTCTCTACTTCTCGGGCCTCAAGCAGCGCGGTCTCTACGGCGTCGACTACTCCCTGAAGACCGAGCTCACCGTCCGGAACTTCATGTACCGCGAGCCCGAGCTCGTCCGCGGCCTCCGCGCCGTGGTCGAGCGGAACCTCGAGCGCCACGGGATCGGGCTCGTGCGGGGGACCGCCGTCTTCGAGGACCTCCACACGGAGCCGGACCCGCGGGGGGCGCCCTGCGCCAGGACCCACCCGCCACACGCGACGACCGTTCCTGAATAATGCGGGCTAGGGGCGAAAAGCTTCGGGCGGGCCCGGGGCCTCTGCTATCCTGCCCGCGAGTCCCGGACGCATGCCAGTCCTGAAGGCCCAGCTCGTCTTCGTCCTCGTCGCCGCCGCGGTCGCGGGGGCCACCGCGCCGCTGGCCGACCCCCCGCCGCTGCCCCCCGTCACCGCGGCCCAGACCGCGATCAGGCCGGGCGACACCTGGGAGGCCGCGCTCGGCCGGGTTGGCGTGGACCGCGACACCGCGCTGGCGATCCTCGGGCGCCTCCGGCCCCAGGTCGACCTGCGGCGCCTGCGGCCGCGGGAGCGGCTGTACCTGGCCCGCGCCTGGGACGGCCGGGTCCTCGGCCTCACCTACCGGCGCTCGCCGATCGAGCGCTTCGAGGTGCGGCCGCGCGGCGGGGAGTGGACGGTCGAGCGGGTGCTGACCCCCGTGGAGACCCGGGTCGCCACGGTGGCGGGGGCGGTCGACGGCTCGCTCTTCGCGGCCATGGATCGGCTCGGCGAGAGCCCGCTCCTCACGGCGATGGTCGTCAAGATCTTCGAGTCGAACTTCGACTTCGCCGCCGATTCGCTCCCCGGCGACCGCTTCCGCCTCCTGGTGGAGAAGCTCTACGCGCAGGGCCAGTTCGTGGGCTATGGCACGGTCCTCATCGCCCAGTACCAGAGCGCGGGCCGGCGGCGCCTGACGGGCGTGGCCTTCGAGCTCGGCGGCCGGACCGCGTACTACGACGCCGAGGGCCGGTCCGTGCAGAAGATGTTCCTGCGGGCGCCGCTGGACTTCACGCGCGTCACGTCGGGCTACTCGCACGCCCGGCGCCACCCGATCCTGGGCGGCGTGCGCCCGCACCTGGCGATCGACTACGGCGCGCCCGTCGGCACCCCGGTGCGCGCGGTCGCCGACGGCGTGGTCGTGTTCGCGGGGTGGGACGACGGCAACGGCATCACCGTCACGCTCCGGCACGCGCGCGGCTACGAGACGATGTACAACCACCTCTCGCGCCTCGCCACCGGCGTGCGCGCGGGCACGCGCATCACCCAGCGGCAGGTGATCGGCTACGTCGGGTCGACGGGGCTGTCCACGGGGCCGCACCTCGACTACCGCGTGGCGCGCCAGGGGCGCTTCGTCAACCCGCTCAAAGAGAAGTTCATCCCGGGCGATCCGATCCCTGCCGATGAGCGCGGCGCCTTCCTGCAGC
>JACQCN010000300.1 GCA_016201575.1 Candidatus Rokuibacteriota bacterium
ATCCCGGGCCTCAAGGCCTTCACCGCGGCCGTCCTCGGCGGCATCGGCAACATCCCGGGGGCGATGTTGGGCGGGATCGTGCTCGGGCTCCTGGAGGCCTTCGCCGCCTCGTACCTCTCGCTGCTGACCGGGGGCGCCTTCGGGGCGGAGTACAAGGACATCTTCGCCTTCTCCGTCCTCATCCTGATCCTCATCTTCCGCCCCAAGGGGCTCCTCGGCGAGGTGGTGCGGGAGCGGGCATGATCCACGCCGCCGCCGTCCTCCTTCTCCTCGCCGCCTCCGGCTACGCGGTCTTCATGTCCCCGCATTCGATCCTCGCCTTCCTCTTCTTCCAGACCTCGATCCTGGCGCTCTACCTGGCGCGCATGCCGCGCCGGCTGAAGATCGCGCTGGCCCTCCTGGCGCTCGCCGTGATGATGCCGGCCATCGGCGTCGTGAACGGTTACTACCTGGAGGTCGCCACGCAGGTCGGGATCTTCGTCGCGCTGGCGCTGGGGCTGAACATCGTGGTCGGGCTCGCGGGCCTGCTCGACCTCGGCTACGTGGCGTTCTTCGCCGTCGGCGCCTACCTCTGGGCGATCTTCGGCTCGCCGCAGGCGAACCGCATCTTCGGCGGCGGCTTCCCGCTGGACCCGGGATGGTTCTTCGCGTTCCTCCTCGTCGGTCTCGTGGTCGCCGCCCTCGTGGGCGTCCTGCTCGGCCTTCCCGTCCTCCGGCTGCGGGGCGATTACCTGGCGATCGTGACGCTCGGCTTCGGGGAGGTCATCCGGGTCCTCGCCAACAACCTCGACAAGCCGATCAACATCACCAACGGCCCGAAGGGGATCACGCCGATCCAGCGCCCGCCGCTCCCCGTCGACCCCGCCGCCCTCCCCGGCGTGAGCGTGAGCCTGCTCTACGCCCTCTACTTCTACTTCCTGGTCCTGCTCATCGTGGCGGTCGTGATCGTCGTCAGCCGCCGCCTCGAGAACTCGCACATCGGCCGCGCCTGGGAGGCCATCCGGGAGGACGAGACGGCCGCCCAGGCGATGGGCGTGCCGCTGGTGCGGACCAAGCTCCTGGCCTTCGCCTGCGGCGCCTCGTTCGCGGGGGTGATCGGCGTCCTCTTCTCGGCGAAGCAGGTGTTCATCAACCCCGAGTCCTTCACCTTCCTCGAGTCGATCGGCGTCCTCGCGATGGTCATCCTCGGCGGCATGGGCTCGATCCCGGGCGCGGTCCTGGGCGCCAGCGTCGTCACGGTGCTGAACCTGCAGATCCTCAAGAGCCTGTCGCTCTGGCTCAACGAGCTGCGCAACAGCGGCACCGTCGTCCTCGGCTACAACCTCGCCAACCTCCCCACCCAGCTCGAGCCGGCCAAGTACGAGCGCATGGTCTTCGGCATCATCCTCGTGCTCATGATGATCTTCCGCCCCGAGGGCTTCCTCCCCGCCCGCCGCCGGGCCCGCGAGCTGGCCGATCAATGACGGCGAGGCGGAGCCGAGCCTTCCCTGGGGCAAGCCACGCGTCGCAGTGCGAGCGGCAGCCCGCACTTCGAGGTGAGCGGTGCCGGTGACAGCCCGGCGCGAGGCGAGGCCCGATGGCCGTTCGAGCCGAGCGGCGTCGGCGAGGCGGTTGCGAGCCCGCCGCGAGGCGAGGCCCGAGTCGATCGAGGCGAGCCGTTAGATCCGAAATGAGCGAAGCGGCGTTGCTGGTGGTGAGGGGGTCGAAGAAGCCACCCAACCGGAACGTGGCCGGGTCGCGCCCGGCATGACCGCGATCATCGAGACCGCCGGCGTGACCAAGATGTTCGGCGGCCTCACCGCCGTGAACAAGGTCGACTTCACCGTCGAGCCCAACCGGATCGTCTCCATCATCGGGCCCAACGGGGCGGGCAAGACGACGCTGTTCAACATCGTCACCGGGCTCTACGTGCCCGAGGCGGGAACGGTCCGGTTCAAGGACCGGTCGCTGCTCGGGCTGCGCCCCGACCAGATCGCTGCAGCCGGCATCTGCCGCACCTTCCAGAACATCCGGCTCTTCGCCAACATGACCGCGATCGAGAACGTGCTGATCGGCATGCACACGCGCATCGAACTGGGCCTCGCGGACGTGCTGGCCCGGGGCCGCCGCTTCCGCGTGACCGAGGACGGGCTCTCCCGCCGGGCCGGCGATCTGCTGACCGTGGTCGGCCTGCGCGCCAAGGCCAACGAGATCGCGCGGCATCTCCCCTACGGGGACCAGCGGCGGCTCGAGGTCGCCCGGGCGCTCGGCGCCGCGCCGGCGCTCCTGCTGCTCGACGAGCCCACCGCCGGCATGACCCAGGGCGAGGCGGGCACGCTGATGCGCCTCCTCCGGCGGCTGATCGACGAGTTCGACCTCACCGTCCTCCTCATCGAGCACAACATGCGGGTCGTGATGGAGGTCTCCGACCAGGTCATCGTCCTCGATCACGGCGAGAAGATCGCCGAGGGCCCGCCGGCCGAAGTCCGGCAGAACCCGCGGGTGATCGAGGCCTACCTGGGGCGGCGCGCCCGTGCTTGAGGTCCGCGACCTCCACGTGTCCTACGGCGAGATCCCCGCGCTGAAGGGCATCTCCCTGAGCGTGGGCGCCGGCGAGATCGTCGCGCTCCTCGGGAGCAACGGGGCCGGAAAGACGACCACGCTCAGGACGCTCTCCGGCCTCCTCGCGCCCCGCGCCGGGGACATCGTGCTCGAGGATCGCCCGATCGCCGGGCTCCCGGCTCACGTGATCGTCCGGCGAGGGATCGCCCACGTCCCCGAGGGCCGCCGGATCTTCAACCGCCTGACGGTGCGGGAGAACCTCGAGATGGGCGCGTACACGCGCTCCGACGCGGGGGTCGCGGCCGATCTCGAGCGCGTGTTCGCGCTCTTCCCCCGCCTGCGCGAGCGGCGGGCGCAGGTGGCGGGCACCCTGTCGGGCGGGGAGCAGCAGATGCTCGCCATCGCGCGCGCCCTCATGGGAAGCCCGCGGCTGCTCCTCCTCGACGAGCCGTC
>JACQCN010000309.1 GCA_016201575.1 Candidatus Rokuibacteriota bacterium
GGCTCCGGCAACATCGTCGAGGCCGTCCGTCACATGCGCGCTGTGGTCTCCGGCATCAAGCGGCTCACCACGCTCGGCCCGGAGGAGATGATGACCGAGGCGAAGACCCTCGGCGCGCCCTACGAGCTGGTGCGCTGGGTGTCACAGAACGGCCGGCTTCCCGTGCCCAACTTCGCCGCCGGCGGGATCGCCACGCCGGCCGACGCCGCGCTCATGATGCAGCTCGGCGCCGAGGCCGTCTTCGTCGGCTCCGGGATCTTCAAGTCCAAGGACCCGGCCACCCGCGCGCGGGCGATCGTGCAGGCCACCACGCACTACAAGGACCCCGACGTGCTCGCCAAGGTGTCCGAGGAGCTGGGCGAGGCGATGCCGGGCATCGAGACCTCGAAGCTCGCGCCGAGCGAGCTGCTGCAGACCCGCGGCTGGTAGTGACAGGGAAGGGACTCGACGTGCGCGGGAGCGGGCGTCGGGGGAGTGCGGGGGCCATGTCGAGGCCCGCGCGGGCGAACAAGTGGGGGAGTGCGGGGGCCATGTCGAGGCCCCCGCAGATGAAGGTGCTGGGGACAGACCGATGACAGGTGGCCTGCGGATCGGCGTCCTGGCGCTGCAGGGGGACTTCGCCCGGCACCGGGCGGCGCTCGAGCAGTGCGGGGCGGAGGCGATCGAGGTGCGGCGGCCCGAGGAGCTGGCGGACCTCGACGGCCTGATCATCCCTGGCGGCGAGAGCACCACGCTGCTCAAGCTCATGGACGCGTGGAACTTCGTCCCCGCCATCGAGAAGTTCCACGCGGCCGGCAAGCCGATCTTCGGCACCTGCGCGGGCCTGATCCTCCTGGCCCGCGAGGTGACGCGCCCGTCGCAGTTCTCGCTCGGCCTGATCGACGTCGGCGTGGAGCGCAACGCCTACGGGCGGCAGCGCGAGTCCTTCGAGACGCGCGGCACGGTCGCTCTCGCCGGCGGCCGGCGGGAGATCGAGATGGTGTTCATCCGCGCGCCCCGGATCCGCCGGCTCGGGCCCGGAGTCGAGACCCTCGCCACCCACGACGGCGAGCCCGTGCTGGCGCAGCAAGGTCCCGTGCTGGTGGCCGCCTTTCACCCCGAGCTCACCGAGGACCTGACCGTGCACCGGTACTTCTGCGCCCTCGTCCGGGCCGCGCGCGCCGGAGTGGGACCCGTGTTCGAGCGCCGGCTCTGCCGGCGCAACTCCCTTCTGGGGGAGGCATCGGAGGGAGCCGCCGAGGCCCCCTCCGAGAGCTCGGCCCGAGAGAGGAAGCCCTGATGGCGTGGACGCCGCCCCCGCCCCGGTCCGGACACCCCTACTACATGCACGACGCGATCTACGCGCAGCCCGGCGCCCTCCGGTTGGTGCTGCGCGGCAACGGAGAGGCGCTCCGGGAGGCGGCCGGCCGGCTGCGCGAGGCGCGGCAGGTCCTGCTCGCCGGGATCGGCACCTCCTGGCACGCGACGCTGGTCGGGGAGCTGCTGCTGGCGCGCGCGGGCCGGCTCGGCCACCGGGTGCGCGCCCTCCACTCCTTCGAGCTCGTCAACTACTGGCCGGCGCCCGATCCCCAGACCGGCGTGGTCGTGGTGAGCCACCGCGGGACGAAGCGCTACTCGCTGGAGGCGCTCCAGCGGGCGAAGGCCGGCGGCGGTGTGGGCGTGACGATCACGGGGAAGGGCAGCGGCGATGGTCTCGGCATCGCGGACTACACGCTGCGCACGGTGGAGCAGGAGGCGTCGGCCGCGCACACGATCAGCTATACCTGCGCGCTCGCTCTCCTCGCCGCGCTCGCCGCCGAGATCGGCGGCGACGACGAGGTGCCGCGGGCGCTCGACGCGCTGCCCGACCAGCTGGCTTTCCTCCTCGGGCAGGAGGCCTGGGAGGATCTCGCCGCCCGGTTCGCGGACCGCCGCCGGTACTACTTCGTGGGGGGCGGGCCGAACTCGGCCACCGCCCTGGAGGCTGCCCTCAAGATGAGCGAGGCCAACCACGCGATCACCGCCGGCTTCGGCTGCGAGCAGTTCCTCCACGGGCCCTACTGCGCGATGACGCGGGAGGACGTCCTGTTCGTGGTGGCGCCGCCCGGTCGGGCCTACGAGCGCTGCCTCATGGCGGCCCAGGCGGCGCGGGCGATCGGCGCGCCGGTCGTCGCCCTCGTCCGCGACGGCGACCGCGACATCGCGCCGCTCGCCGCCGAGACGATCGCGCTGCCCGAGGTCGACGAGCTCCTGTCGCCGATCCCCGCCATCGTCCCGCTGCAGCTCTTCACCTACCACCTCGCGCTTCAACGCGGGGTGAACCCCGACACCATGCGGAGCGACCAGCCGGAGCACGGGCGGGCGCGCGCGCTGCTCGCGCTCTGACCGCGCGGGCCGCCGGTGGAGCCTGCCGCTATAATGGCCCGGTGAACCGCCGGGTCCGGTCGGCCGCGCTCGCGCTCTTGTTCCTGGTCGCCACCGGCTGCGCCGCGGCGTCCACGTCCACTCCCACCCAGACGCGGTGCCTCGGTCAAGGGTCGCGGAGTCCGCGGACCGACAGCAGCGAGCCGTTCAGCACCCGTCCTCTCGTCTTCTTCCTCTGCATTCAGAGCCCCTGACGGCGGCGCCGCGCGGCGCCGCGGCCCGTGACCACGGGACGGCGTGATGGGCTTTCTCATGGATCCCGGGTTCTGGGCCCGCTGGGTGAGCATCGTCGTCATCGATCTCACGCTGGCCGGGGACAACGCCCTGGTCATCGCCCTCGCCGTCCGCACGCTCCCGCGGCGCCAGCAGGTCCTCGGGCGCGTGTGGGGCACGCTCGGCGCCGTCGTCCTGCGCGTGGCGTTCATCGCCGTGGTCACGCTGATGCTCCGCATCCCGCTCCTGCAGCTCGCGGGCGGGCTCCTGCTCGTGTGGATCGCCCTTAAGCTCGTGCGCCAGGAGCCGGGCGGCGAGGGCGAGGGGCCGGCCCGTCACGGCACCACCCTGCGCGAGGCGATCTGGGTCATCATCGTCGCCGACATGGTGATGAGCCTCGACAACGTGCTGGCGGTGGCCGCCGCCGCCCACGGCGACCTCGTCCTCGTGGTCTTCGGCATCGCGCTCTCGCTACCGCTCGTGGTGTGGGGCAGCGGCATCCTGGCGCGGCTGATGGGCCGCTACCCGTGGATCGTATGGCTCGGCGGCGGGATCCTCGGCTACGTCGCGGGCGAGATGATGCTGAAGGACCCGATCGTGCTGGGCTGGCTCGGCCCGGGCGTCGCCCACCGGCTGCACCGCCCGTTGCCGATCGCCCTCGGCGTCGTCATGACCGCATTCGGCTGGTGGTTCGCACGGGACCCAGGCCAGGAGTA
>JACQCN010000310.1 GCA_016201575.1 Candidatus Rokuibacteriota bacterium
GCGCCCCACCCGCCCGCAGCGGAAGGGCCCCACCGGGGGATGGGGGGAGCGAGGACGGGTGGGGCTGCTCGCGGCGACAGGACCCGCGAGCCGCGCGCGCCGGAAGTCGGGCCCCGCCAGCGGAACGGGCCAGCCCGTGCGCTCGCGGCGGATCGGCCGCACTGGGGGACGGATCCCGCGACGACGGCAGCGAGCGCGAGCGGGATTCGTGCGCGCCCATTGCAAACCCCAGGAGTCGCGTAGGCCGACGTCATCACCACCGGAGCTTCGGCTGGCGCGCGGCGAGCGTCTGGTCCAGGCGGCGGACGGCGGTGGTGACGGGCGCCTCGCGGATCAGCTCGGGGCTCTTCTCCGCCTCGCGCGCGATCTGGATCATCGCCTCGCAGAAGGCGTCGAGGGTCTCTTTGGACTCCGTCTCCGTCGGCTCGATCATCAGCGCCTCCTCGACGATCAGCGGGAAGTAGGTCGAGGGCGCGTAGAAGCCGAGGTCGAGGAGCCGCTTGGCGATGTCGGTGGCCGTCACGCCCTGCTGCTTCTGCCGGCGGGCGGAGAGCACGCACTCGTGCATGCAGGGCCCCGGCGCGCCGAGGTCGTAGGAGGCCTCCAGGCGCTTCATGACGTAGTTCGCGTTGAGGACCGCGTTCTCGGCCACGCTGCGCAGCCCGGCCGGGCCCATGGTGCGGATGTAGGCGTAGGCGCGCACCAGCATGCCGAAGTTGCCCCAGAACGCCTGGAGCTTGCCGATCGACTGCGGCCGCTTCCAGTCGAGGCCATACGTGACACCGGACTCTTCGGGCCGCTGGCCCTCATCGCGCGCCCGGCCGCGCCGCTTCACGACGACGGGCGTGGGCAGGAACGGCTCGAGATGGGCCTTGACGCCCACGGGCCCCGCGCCCGGCCCGCCGCCGCCGTGGGGCGTGGTGAACGTCTTGTGCAGGTTGAAATGGCAGACGTCGAAGCCCAGGTCCCCCGGCCGGGTGATGCCGAGGATCGCGTTCAGGTTGGCCCCGTCCATGTAGACCTGCACGCCCCGGGCGTGGCACATCTCGATGATCTCGGTGATGCGCGTCTCGAAGAGCCCGAGCGTGTTGGGCAGCGTGATCATGAACGCCGCCGTCTCGATGTCGAGGTGGCGCTCGAGGTCGAGCCGGTCGACCTCGCCCGTGCGCTCAGACTTGAGCTGGACGACGTGGTAGCCGGCGATCGCGGTGGAGGCCGGGTTCGTACCGTGGGCGGAGTCCGGGATCAGCACCTTGGTGCGCTTCTCGCCCCGCGACAGGTGGTAGGCCCGGATCATGAGCACGCCCGCCAGCTCGCCCTGGGCGCCCGCCGCGGGCTGGAGCGACACCGCGTCCATGCCCGCGATCTCGGCGAGGGAGGCGGCCAGATCGTGCATGAGCCGGAGCGCGCCCTGGCTCACCGCCTCCGGCGCCAGCGGGTGCAGCTGCGCGAAGCCGGGCAGCCGCGCCATGTCCTCGTTGATCTTCGGGTTGTACTTCATCGTGCACGAGCCGAGCGGGTAGAAGTGCGTGTCGACGCCGTAGTTGAGCTGGCTCAGGCGCGAGTAGTGGCGGACCACGTCGAGCTCGGACACCTCGGGCAGCGCGGGCGGCGCGGCCCGCAGGTACCGGGCGGGGATCAGCGCCTTCACGTCGGAAACGGGCACGTCGGGCTCCGGCAGCGAGAACGCGATCCGGCCCGGCGCGGACAGCTCGTTGATCAGCTTGTCGTACTGGGGCATCGCCATGGTCACGCCACCGCCCGACCGAGCGCGTCGGCGAACGCGTCGATCTCGTCTCGGGTGCGCCGCTCCGTCACCGCCACCAGGAGGCAGTCCTTGAGCGAGCGGTCGAAGGCCTTGAGCGGCACGCCGGCCAGAATCCGGTCCTTCAGGAGCCGCCGGACCACGCGCTCGGGCGCCGCCGGAAGCTGCAGCGTGAACTCCTTGAAGTACGGCGCCGCGAAGCGGACCCGCACCCCCGGGACGGCCGCGAGCGTGCCCGCCGCGTAGTGGGCCTTGGCCGCCGACAGCTCGCCGACCCGCGCGAGCCCCTGCTGGCCCATGATCGCCAGGTAGACCGTGGCCATCAGCGCGCAGAGGGCGACGTTGGTGCAGATGTTCGAGGTCGCCTTCTCGCGCCGGATGTGCTGCTCGCGCGCCTGGAGGGTCAACACGAAGCCGCGCCGTCCCTCGAGGTCGACGGTGGCGCCGGCCAGCCGGCCGGGGATCCGGCGCAGCAGGTCCCGCTTGACCGCGAAGACGCCGAGGTTCGGGCCGCCGAAGGACATCGGCACCCCGAGCCCCTGCCCCTCGCCCACGACGATGTCCGCCCCGAGGTCGCCGGGCGGCGCGAGCACGCCGAGGTTGACGGGGTCGGTGACCACGATCAGGAGCGCTCCCGCGGCGTGCGCGATCTCCGCGGCCGCCGCGACGTCCTCGAGGCAGCCGAAGAAGTTCGGCGACTGCACGACCAGCGCCGCCGTCTTCCCCGTCACCGCCTTGCGGGCCGCGTCGAGGTCGGTGACGCCGTCCCCGATCGGCGCGGCCTTCAGCCGGAGCCCCGGACCTTCCGCGTAGGTCTCGGCCACCTGCCGGTAGAGCGGGTTCACGCCGGCGGAGACGACGATCTGGTCGCGCTCGGTCGCGGCGTGCGCCAACAGGACGGCCTCGGCGAGCGCCGAGGCGCCGTCGTAGATCGAGGCGTTGGCCACGTCCATGCCCGTCAGCTCGGCGATCATCGACTGGTACTCGAAGATCGCGCGCAGCGTCCCCTGGCTCGCCTCCGGCTGGTAGGGCGTGTAGGCGGTGAGGAACTCGC
This sequence comes from Candidatus Rokuibacteriota bacterium, assembly GCA_016201575.1. Taxonomy (GTDB): domain Bacteria; phylum Methylomirabilota; class Methylomirabilia; order Rokubacteriales; family CSP1-6; genus AR9. The sequence goes on from JACQCN010000310.1 coordinate 2,820, forward strand.
CGCGCGAGATCATGTGGTTGATCGGGCTGGGGATCGTGTGGTCGTAGGAGCCCGCGCCGAGGAAGCACGCGTAGGCCTCGGCGTCGGCGTTCTCCGCCGCCCGCCGCCGCAGATGGCGGACGAGGTCCTGCTCGGCGAGCGGCGCCGGGAGGTCGAGCGGCCCCGCGAGGCGCGCCCGGGCGGGGATCCGGACCAGCAGGTCCTCGATCGAGCCCGCGCCGATCGTCGCGAGCATCTCGCGCTGCTGAGCGGGCGTGTTCGGGATGTAGCGCATCGTCTCAGTGCCCGCCCCCGGCGACGAAGTCCTCGTACTGCTTGGCCGTCATGAGCGCGTCGAGCGGCGCCGGCCGGCTCGGCGTGATCACGATCATCCAGCCCCGCCCGTAGGGGTCCTGGTTCACGGCCTCGGGCGTGTCGCGGAGGGCCTCGTTCACTTCGGCCACGGTGCCGTCGAGCGGCGCGAACAGGTCCGAGACCGCCTTGACCGACTCCACCACGCCGAAGCCCTGCATGTGCGTCACCTTCGCGCCCACCTTCGGCAGCTCCACGAACACCACGTCCCCGAGCTGCTCCTGCGCGTACGCGGTGATGCCCACCCGCACCCGGTTCCCCTCGGCCTTCGCCCACTCGTGCTCCCGCGTGTATCTCAGGTCTGCCGGCACGTTCGCCATCGCGTCTCCGTTCAGCTCTTCTTGACGTGTGAGGGATGGAACGGCGTCTTCACCACGCGCGCGGCCTGCGCCGCGCCGCGCACCTCCACCTGGATCTCGGCGCCCACGGCGGACAGCGGCGTCTCCACGTACCCGACGCCGATGTACCGGTCCACCGAGGGCCCGTACGACCCCGAGGTCACCACGCCGACGGGCCGCCCGTCCTTCAGGATGCGGTACCCGTGCCGCGCGACCGCCCGGTCCACCATCTCGAAGCCCACGAGCTTGCGCGGGATTCCCGCCGCGCGCATCTTCTCGATGGCCGCCCGCCCGACGAAGTCGCCCTTGGCCGGCTTCACCACCCAGCCGAGGCCCGCCTCGAGCGGGTTCGTCGTCTCGTCGATGTCGTTGCCGTACAGGGCGTAGCGCATCTCGAGCCGCAGCGTGTCGCGGGCGCCGAGGCCGACGGGGGCAATGCCGGCGGCGGCGCCCCGGTCGAGGAGCGCCTGCCAGAGCCGCTCGGCGTCCCCGGCCGCGAGGTACAGCTCGAAGCCGTCCTCGCCCGTGTAGCCCGTGCGCGAGACGAGCGCACGCACCCCGCCGACGCGGCCCTCGCGGAACCGGTAGTAGCCGAGGCTCTTCACGTCCACGCCGGCCAGGCCGGCCACGAGCTCTTCCGCGCGCGGGCCCTGGACGGCCAGCAGCGCGGTGTCGACCGAGACGTTCCGCCAGCGCGCCTCGCCGCCGCCGTGTCCGCTGGCCCAGGCCCAGTCCTTGTCGATGTTGGAGGCGTTCACCGTGAGCATGAAGCGGTCGGCGGCGAGGCGGTAGAGGGTGAGGTCGTCGACGATCCCGCCCTCGGGAGTGCAGAGCAGAGAGTACTGGACCTGGCCCACGGCGAGCGCGGCGACGTCGTTCGTGGTCAGGTGCTGGAGCGTGGCCAGCGCGCCGGGCCCCGCGACCTCGAACTCGCCCATGTGGCTCACGTCGAAGAGGCCGACGGCGCGCCGCACCGTGCGGTGCTCCTCCAGGATGCCGGAGTACTGCACCGGCATCTCCCAGCCGCCGAAGGGAACCATGCGGGCGCCCGCGCGCACGTGCGCGGCGTAAAGCGGGGTGCGCTTGAGCGGGGCGTTCACAACCACGCCAGTGTACAACGGAACGCGCCGGTCGGCGCCGGCGCGCCCCCCGCCCGCGTGGTTCAGCGCGCCGGCTGGGACGGCGCGGGCGCGTTGGCGGGCGGCACCGAGGGGGCCGGCGCGGAAGCAGGCGGCGTGGGAGCCGAGGCCGGCGGTGGTGGAGGCGGCGGGAGCGCAACCGGCTGCGACGCAGC
>JACQCN010000365.1 GCA_016201575.1 Candidatus Rokuibacteriota bacterium
CTCGCTGCGGGCGGGCGGGCCTGCCTGCCACGCCACCCGCCCGCCTCCCCGTGGCGCCCTTCGTGAATACTGCGTGCTAGTATCCCCGGACACGGCCGGCGCGCCCACCGCCTCGATGCTCCCCGTGGTGCCCCTCGTGAATACTGCGCGCTAGTGCGGTCAGCCCAGCTCTATGCCGAGCAGGGCGGAGAGGTCGCGGAGGGCCTGGTCGGGATCGTTCACCTTGATGGTGGCCATGCCGAGGGCGCGCGCCGGCTTGAGATTGCGCCCGATGTCGTCGAGGAAGGCGGCGCGCGGCCGCTCGACGCGGAGCTCGCGGCAGACCAGCTCGTAGATGCGCGGGTCGGGCTTGCGCAGGCCGACCACCGCGGACTCGATGAACGCGTCGAAGTGCGCGTGGAGCCCGTCGGTCGGGCAGCCGTCGTCACTCATCCAGTTGTCTCGGCGATGTCGCCCATCATGCGCGCGGCGTCGACCTGGATCCCGCACGCGCGGCAGTCGGCCTCGAAGGGCCGGAGGAAGGCCTCCACCGTCAGCTCGCCCCGCTCGAGGCGCGCCCACGCGCCCTGCTCCCCTGTCGCGGCTACGGCGCGGTTGATCGCGTCAGGCGGCAGCCCGTGGTCGCGCTCGTAGCGGGCGATCGCGTGGAGCGGCGACTCCATGACCACGCCGCCCAGGTCGAACACCACCGCCGCGATCGCGCCCATGCTTCATCAGCTCGCCGCATCCGCCAGCGGATACTGGCGCTCGATCCTGGCGGGCGGCTTCCGGGTGGCTCGGCGCGTCGCCCAGTACCAGCACGTCTCCGTGTGCGCGAGAACGGCCGCGGTCAGATCGTTCGCGCACAGCGGGCACGAGTAGAGGCCGAGATCCGTCCGTGGCAGCCAGCGCAGCCGGTAGGTGTTCTGGCAGCCCAGGCAGCCGACGACGTGCTCGCTGCAGCACAGGAAGAGGATGGCCCGTGTGTCGGGGTCGAGCAGATCGGTCGCCGACGCCGACAGCGGAACCGTCACGCAGCGGCCGGCCTTCAGGTCGGCGGCCGAGTTGACACGAAGCCGCCGATCGGCACGGCGCCGGTCCCGATTGGGCGGGTTCCCTCCCGCTCGTCGGTCCCCGACCCGACGATCCACGATCACCTGCACGTTCGGATCGCTGAACGATCGGCTCAGCGACTGGTACAGGTCCACCCTCTCGCGCGGAACGATGATGAGGAGCGCGCGCGCCGCCTGGTCGCTGCCGATCGTCGCGCTGTCCGGTTCGACGGAGTCGTCTTTCATGCCTCAGTCCTCCCTGCTAGAAGCCACAGCATAGCCAACCACCGGGGATACCCGAGAACTTTTTGTGCTGAGCAGCCTCAACCGCCCTCCGCCCAGACCGCGGGCCGCCGGATGTCCTCGTCCGTCTCCTGCCGGGCAGGGAGTAGTCTAGAACGCGCGGAGGAGCGTATGACGGAGATGGAGAAGCGATCGAGCGAGGAGATGGGGCCGGGCCTGGTCGGCGACGTGAGCGCGAAGTCCGTCACGATCCGGCAGGGCGGGGCGCGGTCGGTCTCGGCCCACGAGGTGACGATCCGCCAGGGCGGGGCGGCGCGGGTCCAGGCCCACGAGGTCGAGCTGACCCAGGGCGGCATCGGGCTGGCGCGCGCCGACGAGGTCGAAGTGACCGCGGGGGCGATCGGCCTGGCGCTGGCGCGGAAGGCGAAGGTGGACCAGAGCACGGCCACGGCCGTCGTCGCCGGCGAGGCACTCCTGGACCAGGCGGCGACGGCCGTCGTCGTGGCGGGCACGGCGCGCGCGCAGGACAGCGCGGTGGGCCTGCTGGTCGCCCTCAAGGTCGAGGGCGACCGCAACCGGATCCTCTTCGGCCCCGCGGCGGCCTTCGCGTTCGGCGCCGGCGTCGGGCTGGCGCTCTGGCTGCTCGGCCGGTTCCGCGCCCGGTAGCCCGCTACCGCTGGGCGCGCAGGAAGGCGCCCACCGCGGCGTTGTAGGGCTCGGGCATGATCTGCGGCGCGAAGTGGCCGCCGCCCTCGAGCACGACCAGCTTGGCGCCGGGGATGCGCTCGGCCAGCTCGTCGGAGTAGAACCGCGGCGTGATCGTGTCGTCGGCCGCGACGATCACCAGCGTCGGCGTCCGGATCTCGCCGAGGCGCGCGCGGCGGTCGAAGGCGACGATGGCGTCGATGCGGCTCGCCATCACCTCCACGGGCGCCGCCGCCTTCATCGCCTGGCGGTGCGACTCGGCGATGGCGGCGTCGTTGGCGCTCACCCACCAGGGCGGCGCGAGGAACAGCACCGAGGCGCGCAGGTAGGCCTCGACGCCCAGGTTCAGCAGGACCTCCTTCCGGCTCTCGAACAGGCGACGGAAGAACGGATCGCGCCCGGCCCAGGTCGCGGAGAGCACGAGGCTCTGCAGGCGCTCGGGATGGTCTTGCGCGATCACCTGCCCGATCGCCCCGCCCGTCGAGTGCCCGACCAGGTGGGCGGCGGCGATGCCGAGCTTGTCCATCAACCGCAGCACGTCGCCGGCCATCTGCTCGACCGAGTACCGGATGCGCGAGTGCGTGCTCTGGCCGGTGCCCCGGTGGTCGTGGATCACGACGCGGAAGTCGCGCGAGAACTCGCGCACCTGCTGCGCCCAGAACGAGCCGAGGCCGGAAAGCCCCGGGACCAGTATGAGCGCCGGCCCCTTGCCCGCCTCCTCGTAATAGATGTCGGCGTCCCCGATCGAGACAGTGGGCATGGATCCCCCTTTCAGATCTTTGGCGCGGTTCGAATCGTCAGGGCTTCTCGGCGATGACGAAGCTCGTGGGCATGCCCGGGTTCGGATGCACGCCCAGCGGCTTCAGGCCGGCCTCGACGAACCAGGCCCGGTAGTCGTCGCCCGAGTAGGCCTCACCCCTACGGGTCCACACGAGCATCACCACCGAGAACATCGCGGCGCCGGGGTTGTCGTCGGCCGCCAGGAAGTCGTGAACGGCCACCCGCCCGCCGGGCGCGAGCGCCGCGGCGACCTTCCGGGTGAGCGCGCGGCACGCCGGCGGCTCGAAGTGATGGTAGACGTGGCTGAGCAGGATCAGGTCGTACGGTCCGAGGTAGTCCACGTCGAACAGACTCCCCTCGAGGTACTTCACGCGGCCCGTGTCGACCCCGAGGCGCCCGGCCCACTTGCGCGTCTCGGCCAGCACGTTGGGCCAGTCGAGGGCGGTCAGCTCCACGTTCGGGTGGCTCCGCAGCAGCGTGTAGCCATAGATGCCGCTGCCCGCGGCGATGTCGAGCACGCGCACCTTCGTCCGCGACGCGATCCAGTCGTGCAGCAGCGCCTCCAGCGCCGTGGCGGCGGGCCCCGCCAGCGCGGCGCTCGACCGCGCGAACGCCTCCCAGAACGGGTGCTTCGGCGTCTCCGCGTGCTCCGGGAGCACGGTGCCGCCCGCGCGCACGGCCTCGGCCAGGCGCCCGAGCCCTTCCCACAGCGTGGGGTGTCCAATCAGGTCGGCGAAGTCTCCCATGTAGGCCGGCTTGCCCGGCACGAGATGGGCTTCCGCGAGCGGCGCCAGGCGGTACGTCTCGCGCTGCCTGCCGACGAGGCCGAGCG
>JACQCN010000055.1 GCA_016201575.1 Candidatus Rokuibacteriota bacterium
CTCGCACGGGTAGTTGTCGCGGCCCTTCACGAGCTGGATGGCGCCGCCGAACTCCCGCTCGTACTGGTCCTGCAGGAGCTTCTGCGAGGTCAGGAGGTAGGCGTCGCCGCTCCACCGCGCGAGCGCCATGGCCACGTGGCTCTTGCCCACGCCCGGCGGCGCCTCCACCAGGAGCACGCCCTTGCCGCTCTCGACGGCGGGTTCCAGCTCCCGCAGCAGGCGCGCCTGCTCGGGACGCGGCGTGAAGCCCTCGGGAAACCAGGCGAGCAGGTCCACGGCCATCACCGGGATGATAGGATCGTCTGGATGTCCCTCGACGATTTCTTTCTGTTCCTGCAGCGCGTCTTCGATCGCCTGATCCGCCGCCTCCGAGTCGGTCCCCCTCCGCGGGAGAACGGCCGGCGCTTCCTGATCGTCCAGATCGACGGCCTGTCGCGGTCCGTCCTCGAGCGGGCCCTGGCGGAGGGGCGAATGCCGTTCCTCGCGCGGCTGCTCGAGCGCGGGCGCCACCGGCTCCAGCCGATGGCCGTGGGCATGCCGACGTCGACCCCGGCGTTCCAGATGGCGGTGATGTACGGGGTGCGCCCGGACATCCCGGCGTTTCACTACCACGACAAGCGACGGCGGGCCGACATCTACTTCCCGCGCGGGGGCGACGCCGCCCACGTCGAGGCGGCGCAGGGCGCGGGCCGGCGGGGCATCCTCCAGGGCGGCAGCACCTACGGCTGCGTGTTCACGGGCGGGGCCGCCAACAGCCTGTTCAGCTTCGCGATGATCAAGCGGCCCACGGGCGAGGGGCTCCTGCGGGCGATCTCGGCGGGCGTGGTGCTGGGCTGGGTGCTCCTGAAGGGCACCACCGTCACCGCCATCACGCTGGCGCGGGCGCTGCTCGCTTTCATCGCCGACCCGATGCGGGGGCAGGCGCGCGGCTGGCGATGGCTCGCCATCAAGCTGGGGATCTCGGTGTGGCTGCGCGAGCTGTTCACGCTGGCCGTCTCGCGCGATCTCTACCAGGGCGCGCCCGCCGTCTACGTCAACTACCTCGACTACGACGTCTTCGCCCACGGCTTCGGCCCGCGCCACCGCTCGGCGCTGCGCGCGCTGCGCCGCGTGGACCGCTCGATCCACCAGCTCTGGCGCGTCCTGCGCCGGGTGCCCGAGCACGGCTACGACCTCTACATCCTCTCCGACCACGGCCAGGCCGCCTGCCGGCCCTTCATCCGGCTCACGCACGGGCGGCCGATCGAGCGCCTGCTGTTCGAGGACTACCTCGAGCCGGGGGGCCCGCGCGAGACCCGCCCGGGCGATTCGCGGGGCCGCCGGCTCCGGGGCGGCATCAAGGCCTTCCGGAGCGGGCGGTCGGCGGGGCTGTTCCAGCGCTTCGTGAACTACCTCGAGGCGGACTTCCCGTGGCTCCTGGGCGAGGTGAAGCAGGCGCGCGAACGCGGCGGCGTGCGCGTGGTGGCGGCGGGCCCGAACGCGCTCGTGTACTGGGTGGACGTGGAGGAGCCGCTCATGCTGGCGGAGATCGAGGCCCGGGTGCCGGGGCTGGCCGAGGCGCTCTCCGGGAGCCCGGGGATCGGCTTCGTGCTTGTCCGGGCGGCGGCAGGACCGGTATGCTGGTGGCGCGGAAAGAGCTACGTGCTGAGTCGCGAACAGCCCGGGCCGTTCGCCGGGCGGAGTGATCTGGATCTCGTCCTGCAAGGTATCCGCGACCTGATGGCCATGCGGAGCGCGGGCGACCTCGTGATCTACGGGATCGACGTGCCCGGGCGCAACGCCTCGTTCGTGCCGGAGCTGGGCGCCCACGCCGGGCCCTCGGCGGACGAGCTCCACACGTTCATCATCTCTCCCACGGGCGCGGCCCTGCCCGAGCCGATCACGCACCCGATCCAGCTCTACCCGCACTTCATCCGCTACCAGGAGGCGGCGTGACCCCCATCGTCGTGGCGAGCTACAACATCCACAAGGGCGTCGGGCTCGATCGCCGGCGCGACCTGGACCGCATCGCGGAGGTGATCGGCGAGATCTCGCCCGACGTCGTCGGCCTGCAGGAGGTGGTGCGGCTCTCCGGCGCCGCCCACCACGACCAGGCGGCGTACCTCGCCGCCGCGCTCGGCATGGATCTGGTGATGGGCGAGACCCGGGCCTACGGGGACGGGACCTACGGCAACGCGGTGCTCACGCGCCTGCCCGTGCTCGGCTCCCTGCGCGTTGACCTGAGCCAGAGCGCGCGCGAGCCGCGCGGCTGCCTGCGCGTGGACCTCGCGGTCAACGGCACGGCCGTCCACATGTTCAACTGCCACCTGGGGCTGGGGCTGCGCGAGCGGAGGAAGCAGCTCGGGCTGCTCGCGCAGTTCATCGGCGCCTCGGCGGGGCTCGCGGGGCCCCGCGTGCTGGTCGGCGACTTCAACGAGTGGCACCCGGGGCCGATCACGCGCCGGCTCCGGCGTGAGTTCGTCTCGCGGATGCGGCTCGCGCGCCGGACGCATCCGTCCGTGTTCCCGCTCTTCGCGCTCGACCGCATCTACTGGGACACGGAGCTGGAGGGCGAGGAGTTCCACGTCCACCGGAGCCGCCTCGCGCGCATCGCCTCGGACCACCTGCCCGTGGTGGCCCGCCTCCGCGTGCGCCCCGGCGAGCGCCCGACGCCCGCGTGGGTGACGGCGGGCGACTTGCCGCCGGCGGAGTGACGACGGTCCGTCACGTGGCGGGGACGCGCAGCCGGGCGTGGGTTACGGACGCGCGTCGGCGGGCAAACGAGTCACGATGGCGTCGTAGATTGCCCGAGCCAGCGCCAGCGCTTCCCTGACCTCGTCGGCGGACGGGATTATACGCGGTAGGCCGGGATGTGCGGGCCGAGTGACACGGCGGGGGCAGACTGGTGTCGCCCCCGCCGCCTCACGCAACTACAGCTTGAACGCGAACAGCGCGCCGCCCTCGGGGCTGGCGGCGAAGATCTTCTCGCCGATCCAGCCGAGGAAGGACGGCGGTGTCTTCAGGCGGCCGGAGACGACGGCCACGTACTGCGCGCCGTCGACCTCGTAGCTCACCGGGCCCGCGGTGATGCCCGAGCCGGTGTTGAACTGCCAGAGCCCCTGGCCGGTGCGCGCGTCCAGGGCCTTGAAGACTCCGAAGACGTTGCCGTGGAACACGAGCCCGCCGGCCGTGGACAGCGTGCCGCCCATGATCGGCAGCTCCTCCTTGCTGCCCCACACCTTCTGCTGCTTGATCGGGTCCCAGGCGACCAGCTCGCTCATGTAGTCGCCGGGACCGGTCTTGGCCAGGTCGAACTCGGAGGCCAGGTAGAAGGTGCCAGGCTTGTACTCCTGCGTGCGGTTGACGATGTCCATGCAGAGATTGAAGGTCGGGATGTAGACGAGCCCCGTCTGCGGGCTGTAGGACATCGGCTCCCAGTTCTTCCCGCCGAAGAGGTTCGGGCAGACGTCCTTGGCCCACACGTTCGTGCGCGGCCGCTTCTCGGGCACCTCGATGGGCCGGCCGGTGGCCTTGTCGATCCCCTTCGCCCAGTTGACGAGGACGAACGGCTCGGCCGAGACGAGCTGCCCGGTCTTCCGGTTCAGCACGTAGAAGAAGCCGTTCCGGTCGGCCTTCAGCGCCAGCGGCGTCACCTGCCCGTCGATCGGCGCGTCGACCAGCACCAGCTCGTTGACGCCGTCGTAGTCCCACGCGTCGTGCGGCGTGGTCTGGTA
>JACQCN010000311.1 GCA_016201575.1 Candidatus Rokuibacteriota bacterium
ATGGCGACGCCGTCCGCGATCGCCTGGTTCGTCAGGAACTCCCACGACTTGTCGTCGAAGGGCGCGCCGCTCAGCACCGCCACCGACGTGTCGCTGTTGAGGTAGATCTGCCGGACGTAGTTCTCGAACTTGACGTTGTACACGGTGATCTTGCTGGGGTCGAGGCCGCTCTTCTCGAGGTCGTTGACGGCCTTCAGGAACCCGATGAACCCCTCCTGGTTGTAATCGTCGCGCACCCAGTGCGTCTGCACGTCCATGATGAACTGGCCCTTGGTCCCATCGGCGCGGGCCTGGGCCACCATGGGATCCGCCGCCTCGGCCTCGGAGACGTCGAACACGTTGCCGAACACGTTGTTCATGGCCACGAAGGCCGCGGCCATTCCGCTGGCGGTCTGGAGGAACCGCCGGCGGTCCATGCCCAGCTTCGCGCCATAGGTGTCGGCCAGCTCCTTGATGCGGGCCTCGACCTGCTTCTGCTGGGGCGTCTGCGGTGGGGGATTGAATTCCCCGTTCGAGATGACCTGGGTCGGGATCGGCGAGCGAAATGCGCTCTCCGCCGGCTCGACCTGAGCGAACTCCCGATCGCTGAAATAGGTGCCCATCCCTGCCTCCCCTGGCAACGCTTAGAGATCAGAGACTCCTGGGATACGTCCCGGCCACCCGGCGGCTCCTCGCCCCCGGCGCCAGTCGCTCCGCCTTGCCGGCACGTCGCGATAGAGGGGCGGCGCTCTCGCGCCCCGGGCGCACCCCAGGCTCTCACGCTCCCGCACGGGGCTGGTTCCCACGCCGATGGCCCTCCTGGCTCGAGCGGTCCCTTCTGCGCCCCGGGCACCCCAGCCTCGCCGGGTATCGGAGGGGACAGGTCCGCCGCGCGCTCCCCAGCCGCCAGGCGGCGGCGGCCACCCGCAGGCGACGCGCGCGTAGCATATCAGATGGCGATCCGCAACGGACCACCACTTCCCGAGGCCCGCGCGCCATCCACCGCAACGCGATGTGCGGCCGCGGAAGCCGGCCGGCCCAGCGACGTCCCTGCGGCCCTCGTGCACCCCCTGGATTCGGCACGCCCCCCCTTCCCGACGGGGCCGGGGTCCAGACCGCGTCGGGCGCTACGGGAGTCCGGCGTTGCTGTCGAGTTCGAGGAGGGTAGCAACCGCCGCACGATGTCTCCCGGTGCGTTGCCATGACGCGGGTCACCCCGGTCGTCTTCTGTCCCGTGGCGGATCCGGTCGCGAGCAAGCTCGTGGCCTCGCTCCTGGAGCCGGCGGGGCATCTCACCGGGGTCGCCAGCGCCGACGCCGAGGCCACGCGGCGGCAGCTCGCGGGCTTCCTCGAGGTCGTGCCGGGCCTCAAGCGCCTGGCCGTCTTCTTCCATTCCGTTCGCGGACGTGCTCGGGCACCTCGCCACCATCCGGGACGAGGCGGAAGGGCTGCGGGCCACCCGGCGCCGCGCGCTGTTCATAATCGACACGGGTCCGCTCATGGTGCTCGCGGTCCTCGGCGCCGCCTGGGGCGACACCCGGCGCTGGTGCCGGCGGCGCCGCGCCCGAGCTATGATCCCCGTCATGTTCGCGGGCGCGCCCGCGGGTGCAGACTGGCGCCTGCGCCGACCGTCCGGGCGCCGGCGCGCGAATTTGCGACGAGAGGCGCGGCCCGAGGGTCCGCCAAAGGAGGGACTTATGACACGTCGGGGTCGATGGATCGTCGGGGCAGCGGTGGCCGTGCTCGCCCTGTCGGCAGCGGCGGCGAGCCGCGCCCAGGACACCCCTCCCGCGAAGGTGGATTGCGCCAAGCCGATCCAGCCCTGCACCGCCTGCCACAACGCCGAGATCGCCCAGGCCTATGCGAAGTGCCTGATCACGCGTTGGGTGGCACCGCCGGAGGCGAAGGAGCTGAAGCCGCCGTTCCCGGTCACGCCCAACGTGATCCAGGCCGGCAAGACCACCTACGAGATCTACTGCGACGGATGCCACGGGCCGGCGGGCGACGGCAAGGGATACGTGGTCCTCAAGCAGGGCGTTCCCGCAGTCAACATCGGCGCGCCGATCGTCCAGGCGCAGACGGAGGGCGAGCTGTTCTGGAAGATCAGCAACGGGTGGGGCGGCATGCCGGCCTGGGGCATGCTCCTGCCGGAAGAGAGGCGGTGGCAGCTTACGGAATACGTGCGGACATTCAAGGACGCGGCAGCGAAGTAGCGCCGCGACCTCCCGTCGGCCGACCGCCCGCCGGGAGCGGCCCGGTGGGGGATGCCGGCGGCGGACGCGGTGAGCCCGCCCTCCGCCGGGACGGTTCGTCGTTTCGTCGGCGGGCGGGCGGGGTGGGCGGCCGGGCCGCTACCGCTTCAGGCGGTACGGCACGTCGGCGACGACTGTGTTCCGGCGGAACAGCAGGGCGGCCTTGATGAGCAGGGCGGTCTGGTTGTGGAGCACGTGCTGCCACCATCGCCGCGGAAGGAACTCCGGCAGGACGATCGTGATCATCTGATCCTCGCCGCGCGCCTGGATCTCGTCGATGTAATCGAGGAGTGGTCGCAGTAGCGACCGGTACGGCGAGGTCAGGACGACCAGGGGGATACCGAGCCCCCCACTGGCCCCACCGCTCCTGGAGCCGGCGCGTCCCCGCCGGGTCCGTCTCCACGTACACGGCCCGCACGGTGACCGCGGGCGCGGCCAGCGCCCGGGCGTATTGCAGCGCGCGGACGACGCCGCGGTGCAGGTCGCCGACCAGGATCAGCACCGTGTGCGTGAGCGGCGGCGGGCCGGCGAGCCCGGCCAGCAACAGCTCCGCCGCGACCACTTCGTAGTGCCGGTGCATGACGAGAAAGACGAGCACCAGGAGGGGGATGACGACGACCACGATCCAGGCGCCTTCGGTGAACTTGGTGACGGCGAGGGTCAGGCGCACGACGCCCGTCACCACCGCCCCG
>JACQCN010000312.1 GCA_016201575.1 Candidatus Rokuibacteriota bacterium
CGGCCGGCCCGCCGGCTGTAGTGGTGGATGGCCCGCGCCACCAGCTCCTTGCCGGTCCCGCTCTCGCCCCGGAGGAGCACGGTGACGTCGCTGCCGGCGATACGGCCGATCGTTTTGTAGATCTCCTGCATCCGCGGGTGGCGGCCGATGAGCGCGCCGAACTCCCACACCTCCTGCAGGCCGGTCTTGAGCTGGGCCACCTCCTGCGTGAGGCGCCGCGCGGTCAGCGCTCGCTCGGCGAGCAGCAGGACCTCGTCGATGTCGAAGGGCTTGGAGAGGTAGTCGTAGGCGCCGCGCTGCATGGCCTGGATGGCCGTCTCCATCGTGCCGTGCGCGGTCATGACGATCACCAGCGCGTCGGGCCGGCTCGCCCGGAGCCGCTGGAGGACGGTAAGGCCGTCGAGGCCCGGCATGCGCACGTCCAGGAACATCAGATCGTAGGGCTCGGCCTCGGCGCGGCGGAGCGCCGCCTCGCCGTCCTTGACGGCGGCGACCTCGTAGCCGGCCTCCCGCAGGCCCTTCTCCAGGACCCAGCGGACCCCGTCTTCGTCGTCGGCGATGATGATCTTGGGCGCCATCTCTACCGCGCGATCGGGAGGAAGCAGGTCACCGTGGTGCCGCGCCCCTCGGCGCTGTCGATCCGGAGCGCGCCCTTGTGCTCCTCGACGATCCGGTGGCAGAGGGCGAGCCCGAGGCCGAGGCCCCGCTCCTTGGTGGTGAAGAACGGGTCGAAGACCTTGCCGCGCACGGCCTCGGGGATGCCGGCCCCCTCGTCCGTCACCTGGACCTCGACCATGCTGCGCTGGCCCGCCCCCACGTCCATCTTGGCGAAGAGCGGGTTCAGGCTGATCCGCGTGGTGAGCGTGAGCCGCCCGCCGTGCTTCATCGCCTCCAGGGCGTTGCGGACCAGGTTGTGGAAGACCTGGACGAGCCGGTCCTCGTCGCCCAGGATCGGCGGGAGCGAGGGATCGTAGCGGCGCCCGATCGTCACGCCCTGCGCCTCCGCGCCCTCGCTCGAGAGCAGGGCCACCCGCTCGAGGAGCTGGTGCAGGTTGAGGGGCGCGGGGCGGAGCTGGACCGGGCGCGCGAGGTCGAGGAGCTGCTCGATGATCCGGTTGACGCGGTCCACTTCCTTGATCAGGACGTCCGTGTACTCGCCGAAGCGCGACTGGCCGGCCAGCTCGCGGGCGAGAAGCTGGACCGCGCCCCGGATGGCGCCGAGCGGGTTCCTGACCTCGTGGGCGAGCCCGAGGGCCATGCGGCCGGCCGCCGCCAGCGTCTCGCCCCGCCGCACCTCGGCCTCGAGCTCGCGGATGCGCGAGATGTCGCGGAGGACGGCCACGGCCGCTTCCACGGTGCCGCGGCGGTCGAAGAGCGGCGCGGTGACGATGCTCACGGGAACGGTGCGGCCGTCCGGCGTCTCCAGCGTGCTTTCCCCTTCCGACCGGCTCTCGCCCGTCCGCACGGTCTCGAGGAGGTGCCGGATCAGCGGCGAGTCCGGCGGCAGCAGCTCCTTGAGCGAGCGGTTCGCGGCCCGGCGGGCCGAGCGCCCGGTGAGGGCCTCGGCCGCCGCGTTCCAGAAGACCACCTTCAGCCCCTCGTCGACGGCGACGACGGCGTCGGGGAGCCCTTCGAGGACAGTTTGAAAATTCACGCGGACTCCGATAATTCGGTGGGGGCGACTGTCCGTGCGCCCTCGTCACCAGCGACGCCCGGCTTCGCCATTCTCGGAATCCTGGCTCGCCTCGATCCACTCGGGCCTCGCCTCGCGGCGGGCGGCCGCCGACGCCGCTCAGCTCGACCGTCGGGCGGCAGCTCGCACGGCAATCGCCGGGCTCGCCATACGGAACGCTCGGCTTCGCCTCGCATCATCAGAGAGCCAGATCGGGGATGGCGTTCATGGTGAGGGCGGCGCGCTCGCCCGCCGCCAGGCGGGCCGTCCCCGCCGCCGCGATCATCGCCGCGTTGTCCGTGCAGAGGCGCATCGACGGTACGTGCACGGTGATCCCGCGCTCCGCCGCCTCGGCGGCGAGCGCGGCGCGCAGCGCGGTGTTGGCGGCGACGCCGCCGGTGAGGACCACGCGCTTCACCGCGAGCCGCGCCGCGGCCTTGACCGTCTGGCGCACGAGCATCTTCACCACCGTGGCCTGGAACGACGCCGCGATGTCGGCCACGGCGGCGGCGGCGAGCGGGGCGTGGCAGCGGACGTGCAGCGAGACCGACGTCTTGATGCCGCTGAAGGAGAAATCGGCGCGCTGGTCGGTCATCTGGGCCAGCGGGAACGGCACGCCCGCGGGGTCGCCGCTCCGGGCCGTGCGCTCGATCGCGGGGCCGCCCGGGTAGCCGAGCCCGAGGAGCTTGGCCACCTTGTCGAAGGCCTCGCCCGCCGCGTCGTCGCGCGTCTGGCCCACCAGCTCGTACCGGAGCGGCGCCGGCGCGTGGTAGAGGGCGGTGTGGCCGCCCGAGACGACGAGGGCGAGGAACGGGTACTCGGGCGCGGGCGGCTCGAGGAACACCGCGAAGATGTGCCCCTCGAGATGGTTGACGCCGACGAGCGGCCGCGCCGTGACCCAGGCGAGGGCCTTGGCGAGCGAGCAGCCGACGAGCAGCGAGCCGACCAGCCCCGGCCCCTGCGTCACCGCGATCGCGTCGAGGTCGCCGAGCTTGACGCCGGCGTCAGCGAGCGCGCGCTCGACCACGGGGACGATCACCTCGACGTGCCGCCGCGAGGCCAGCTCGGGCACGACACCGCCGTAGGGCGCATGCACCGCGTCCTGGGACGCGACGACGCTCGACAGGATGCGGCGGCCGTCCGCCACCACGGCCGCAGCCGTCTCGTCGCAGGAACTCTCGATCCCGAGGACGTTCATCGTGCGAGCCTCGACACGGGAACCAGGCGGATCCCCCGCCCCTCCCACCTTGGAATGTACTCCTTCAGGAGCCGGATCGTCAGGGGGTGCCCGCCGACGACCACGACCGCTTCGCCGCGTCGCTCGGCCACGCGCGCCGCCTCCTCGAGCGCCTCGCGCGCCGCCGCCTCCCCCCGCCCGGCGTCGACGCGCACCTGCCGGCGCGCCGAGCGGACGCCGAGCGCGCGGGCGACGTCGTCGGCCACGCTCAGGTTCGACGCCATGCCGTCGACGAAGACGAGCCCGCGGGCCCGCACGGGCTCGAGCAGCGCGCGCATGTGCTCGCGGTCCTCGGTGAAGCGCGAGCCCATGTGGCCGATCACGCCCATGGCGCCGGGCATCGTCGCCAGGTGGCGCGTCGTGGCCACGATCACCTCGTCGCGGCTCATCGACAGCAGGACCGCGCCCGGCCCCGGATCCATCTCGGGGTAACGGTAGGGCTCCATCGGCACCTCGACCAGCACCTCGAGCCCGGCCCGGGCCGCGTCCCGCGCGATCCGCTCGGAGAGCGGCAGCTCGGGCAGCACGGCCAGCGCGAGGGGGCGGTCGAGGCTCGCCGCCTGGTCGTAGAGGTCCTGGCGCGCGCCGAACCCCTCGATCACCAGCGCCATGCGCGCGATCCCCGGCTCGGCGGGCGGGGGCGGGGCCGGTGACGGGCGCGCCGGGCGGGAGGCCGCCCGCTCGGGCCGGCCCCAGCTCAAACCGAAGAGCGAGGACTCACCCTGCCGGGTCTGCCAGGCATCGAGCCCGACGACGGCGACAAAAAGAAGGGCGATGAGCCCGAGGCAAACCGCCCACGCCCGGGCCGGCATCGCCCTTCTTCGTCGGCTACGACCGGACTACCGGACCTGCGCCTCTGAGCCTTGCGCCGGCCGGTGCTCCAGGATCCGCACCGCCTTCAGCAGATCCACCGCACGCTGGAGCTGCGGGTCCTTCTTGATGTCCTCCATCGGGTTGGCGGCCGGCGCGGGCGCCTTCTCCTTCTCGCCGTTGCCGCCCTCCTTCGCCGCCGCGGCCACGAGTTTCGGCACCTCCACCACGATGTCGGGCGTGATGCCCTTGCCGTGGATCGACCGGCCCTTCGGCGTGTAGTACTTCGCCGTCGTGAGCCGGAGCCCCGAGCCGTCGGAGAGCGGGATGATGGTCTGGACCGAGCCCTTGCCGAAGCTCTGCGTGCCGAGCACGATGGCGCGGCCCCAGTCCTGGAGCGCGCCCGCCACGATCTCGGACGCGGAGGCGCTGCCCTGGTTCACGAGCACCACCATCGGGATGTTCATGTAGGGGTGCTTGGCGTGCGCCGTGAAGCGCATGTTCTGGTTGCGGATGCGCCCCTCGGTGTAGACGACCAGCTTGCCGTCCTCGACGAACTTCTCGGTGACCTCGACCGCCGAGGTCAGGAGCCCGCCCGGGTTGTTGCGGAGGTCGAGCACCAGCGCCTTCATGCCGGCCTTCTCGCCCTTCTCGAGCGCGGCTTCGAGGTCGTTGGCGGTCTGCTCCTGGAACTGCCGGAGCTTGACGTACTCGATGCCGGGCTCGAGCTCCTGGGTGCGGACCGACTGGATGCGGATCTGCTCGCGCACGATCGCGAAGTCCTGCGGCTCCGTCCAGCCCTCGCGCGAGATCGTGATCGTCACCTTGGAGCCGGGCTTGCCCCGCATGCGCTTGACCGCGTCCGTGAGCTGCATGTCCTTGGTGATGATGCCGTCGATCTTGATGATGCGGTCAGCCGGGTGCAGGCCGGCCTTGTACGCGGGCGTGCCCTCGATCGGGGACACCACGGTCAGGATGTCGTCGCGCAGGGTGATCTCGATGCCGAGCCCGCCGAAGCTGCCGGAGGTCTCGACCTGCATCTCCTTGTAGCTGTCCGGATCGAGGAACGAGCTGTGGGGATCGAGGCCGCGCAGCGTTCCCTTGATCGCGCTGTACACCAGTTCCTTCGGCGAGACCTCGTCCACGTACTGGTTCTGGACGATCGACATGACCTCGGTGAACAGCTTGAGCTGCTCGTACGTGGCCCCCGTGTCGGTGCCCTTGCTGGCGACCGTCCCGCCCATCGACAGAGTGATCACGAGCAGAAGTGCGCCGACCACGAACGCTTTCTTCATCAACACTGTCCTCCTCAAGTGATGCGTCCCCCTAGCCCCGCTGCCGGAGCCACTGCTCCGGATCCTGAGGCTTGCCCCGGTGCCGCACCTCGAAGTACAGGCGCGGCCCCGTGAGGGAGCCGGTGTCTCCCACCGTCCCGATCCGCTGCCCCTGGCGGACCTCGTCTCCCTCTTTCACCTCGATCTCGGCGACGTGAGCGTACAGCGTGTAGTACTCGTTCCCGTGATCCAGGATGATCAGGTTGCCGTAGCCCTTGAACCACCCCGTGTATACCACACGGCCGGCGTAGACGGCCGTGATGTCCGTCCCCTCGCCCGCCTCGATGTCGATGCCGCTCCTGAACGTCCGCGTACCGAACCGCGGGTTGACCTGGGCGCCGAAGGAGGCGGCCAGCCGGCCTTCGGCCGGCCACGGCAACACCCCGCGCAGGGTGGCGAACCCGACGGCGCCGGGCGGCGCTCCGGACCTGGGCGGCGTCGGCGTCCGGGCCGCCCGCCGCTGCTTTTCCTGAAGACTCTGGATGAGTGCCTCGAGACGTTTGGAGGCCTCCGTCAGCTCACCAACCATGCGCTCGTGATACGCGCGCTCGTCCCGCACCTTTGCGAGAAGACCACGTCGCCGAGTGGCTTCGCGGTCGATGTCCGCGCGCTCGCCCTCGGCCTCGGTGCGGAGCGCCTCGAGCTCGGCCTGGCGGGTTTCCTCGCGGGACTTCCGCTCGGCCAAACCGTCCGTCGATACAAGATACTCTTGAATCAGCCGAGCGTCTACTGCCGCGAGCGTGGTGAGATGACGCAGCATGACGGCCCGGCGGACGGGGTCGTCCCCACCGAAAACGAGCGG
Organism: Candidatus Rokuibacteriota bacterium; assembly: GCA_016201575.1. Taxonomy (GTDB): domain Bacteria; phylum Methylomirabilota; class Methylomirabilia; order Rokubacteriales; family CSP1-6; genus AR9. The sequence goes on from JACQCN010000312.1 coordinate 5,856, forward strand.
CAGGACGCCCCCTTGCGCCTGGACCTTGTACAGGGCCCGGAGGCGGGCGGCCAGCGAGCTCTGCTGCACCGCCCGCCGGCCTTCCAGCCGCCGGATGTCGGTCCGGAGGCCGGCGACGTCGGCCTGAATGCGCGCGACCCTCCCCGTCAGCCTGGCCGCGTCGGCCTTCTTCCGGGCCAGCGTCTGGTCGATCTGCTCCAGCTCGGCGAGCAGCGACACCTCCTTCTTGCGCGCCTCCGCCGCCTTCTCCGCCTGCTCGCGGAGCTGCTTCTGCGTCTGCTGGAGCTTGCGCTGCTCGGAGAGCACATCCTCTTTCTTCTGCGCCCCCGCCAGCACGGGAATCAGCACCAGCGCCCAGATCACACCGAGGTTGAACCAGCGCCGAGACGAATGGGACCGGCGAAGCTTCAGCAGATGCCCCCTCTAGTGTCCCGTCTCAGAGATTGTTTGACAGTGGGTAACGATGACATCGGCGACGTGTTCCGCGGCAACTGGCGCAAACTCAACGCGGTGCATTGTAACGGAGCGTTGGAGACAGGACACTGGCCTGGATTATTCACGGACGGCCATGGCGCGACCGGGCGGGTGGCGCAGGGGGCGGTCCCCGCGGGGCCGCGCGCAGTGGGCCCCCCTCGTCCCGTCGGCCGCGAGGCGTTCGGGCGAGTCGGTGACGGAGCCGGACCCGCGGGGACCGCACCCTGCGCCAGGACCCGCCCGCCACAGGCGACGACCGTTCGTGAATAATGCGGGCTAACCCGCTGAGGAGACCACCATGATCTACGAGTACCGCGCC
>JACQCN010000298.1 GCA_016201575.1 Candidatus Rokuibacteriota bacterium
AGCCGTCAGGGATTCGAACCCTGGACCCCCTGATTAAAAGTCAGGTGCTCTACCAACTGAGCTAACGGCTCGTTCAGGATTCTACCGCGCTTCGAGCCCGGACGCGCCTGCGGCCCCTGCGGCGCGCTCCGCCCCGTTGGTCCGGGCGCCGGGCCGCACGATCCCGACGAGCTGCTCGACGATCGCGATCGCGCGCCGGTAGAGCGGCTCGGCCTCCGGATCCGGCCCGTCCGCGGCGTAGACGTCGGCGAGGTTGACGAGACTGAACGCGACGTGGATGTCCTCGGGCCCCATGATCCGCGTGAAGATCGCGACGAGGCGCCCGTAGTACGCCGCGGCGGCGCGGAGCTGGCCCTGCTCGCGATAGAGCTGCGCGAGCGCGCTCACCGGCACCAGGAGGGCGGGATCGTCCGGCTCCGTGGCGGGCCCGGCGATGGCGATCCACCGCTGGTAGAGCGACGCCGCCTCGGCGTACCGGCGCTCGCCGGTGTAGAGGTCCGCGAGATCGGCGAGCGGGCCGATCAGCCGCACGTCGTCGGGCCCGAGGGCGCGCTCGACGCGGGCGAGCGCCTCGCGCAGCCGCGGCTCAGCTTCCGCGTACGCCTCGCGCTCGACCGCGGCCTGGCCCTGGGCGGTCAGCCGCGCGGCCGCCTGCAGGTCCTCACCCGGCGGCGTGCCGGCACCGGCCCGCGAGACGAACATCGCGCCGAGCCCCATCGCCAGCGCCACCAGGAACACCACGAGCACCCACGAGCGATCGCGCGCAGCTTCTTTCCGGATCATGACCTCTCCCTCGCCGTGAATTGACCCACTGTTCATACGACGCCCGGCCTCGGAGGGCGGATTCCGCGGAATCCATCGGCGCCCGCGGCTCATCGCAAGCAGGTATGAAACGCATTCTCGTACCCTTCGATCACTCGCCCGCCGGCGAGGCGATGCTGGAGCTGGTTGCCCACATCGCGCGCAGTGCGGGCTCCCGCGTCCGCGTGGTGAGCGTGCGGCCCGTCCCGCGCGACCTCGTCGACGACAACGACCGCGTGGTGGTGTCCGCGGACCAGGAGATGGCGCGGATCGAGGCCCGGGAGCTCGACTCCCTGAGGCTGGCCGAGGCCCTGCTGGTCGGTATCCCCGTCGAGACCGTGGTGCGGTTCGGTGATCCGGCGCGCGAGGTTCTCGCCGAGTCGGAGGCGTGGGAGGCCGAGCTGGTCGTCCTCCCTGCCGGTGAGAGGACCTGGCTCGGGCCCGGCCGCCTGGAGAGGAAGATCCGACGAAAGGCGACGGTTCCCGTCCTGGTGTACGACCCTCCGCGAAGCGCGGCGCCCGCCCGGCCTCGGTGGTAGGCTGGAGATGACGGGCGAGAACGCCCGGGCTCAACGCGGGGAGGCGCTATGCCGTCGCGGGTCGCCTTCGACGAGAGGGTCGGGAACGTCCTCCTGAAGTACGCGCGTATGGTCGTGGCCCGCGGCCACGTCCACAACACGCTCGGCAACATCGCCGTCCGCGTGCCCCACCCCGACTTCCCCGACGGCGTCGTCTACACCAAGCCCGCCGAGATCTCGCTCGAGGAGGTGGGCCTGGAGGACCTCGTGATCACCGACGTGCCCGCGGGCACGCTGCTCCACGGCGGCACGATCACGAGCGTCGGCCACCAGCTCAACCGTGAGATCTTCCGCTTGCGCCCCGACGTCAACGCGGTGATCCACGTGCACCACGACGACACGATCGCCCTGTTCGCCTCGGGAGCCTTCAAGGAGCTGCGCGTGCTGTCGCTCGAGTTCCCGCCGGTCATGGGCAAGCCGCCGCACCGCCTGCCCTCGCACGTCGACGTCGAGCAGGACGTAGGGCCGATCAAGGACTTCATCGCGAACACCAACGCGATCCTGATGGAGAACCACGGCGTCACCACCCTCGGCCGCACCCTCGCCGAGGCCTACCACCGGCTCAACACGCTCACGGCCGAGGTCCGGCGGACCATCGCCGCCGAGCGGCTCGCCGCCCTGAAGGGCGCCGAGGTCCGCTACCTGGATCAGGACGGCGTCGACTGGATGTACGCGCACGCCGACCGCATCATCTATCCCTCCCGCTTCTCCCGCTGATGCTCCGGGTCCGGCGGCTCGATCACTTCGGCGTGGACGTCGCCGACCTCGAGCGGGCCGAGCGCTTCTACACGGGCGTACTCGGGATGACGGTGCGGATGCGCCTGCCGGACCAGGTGCTGCTCCGCCACGGCGACGGCGGCGTCGCGCTCTTCCTCAAGCCGGACCGCGCGCCGGGCGGGCTCGATCAGGTCAAGGACCCGCTGGGCAAGAGCCACCACGCGTTCGAAGTGTCCTGGGACGATCTCCAGGTTGCGCGCCGCCTCTTCGCGGAGCGCGAGATCCCGCACCACGCGCTCATCGACTGGGGCGACCATGACTGCCTCTACTTCCTCGACCCCGACGGCAACCTCCTGGAGCTGGTCGGCTACCGACCCTCGCCCGCCGCCTGACCCGCCGCGCGCGAACCGTGGCTCGACGATGCCGCGGCACGTCGCCGCCGATTGACACAACCCCGGTTCAATGTTAACAATTCCTCACTCGCGCGCGCGTTTCGTGGTCATCGAGCGGCTTGCTGGAGTAGGTGGGTCCGAGCGCCGGCTTCGCTGGCGCAACCCTGCTTCCGGGGGAGGCTCGGAGGGGGCCGTCGAGGCTCCCTTCGACGGTCTAGCCTCGATTTCCACGGTGCGGGGAATGACTAACATTGCGGGCCTCGGAGGGCGGGATCATGCGAAGCGGATGTGGAGCGACTTGCCGCCAAAC
>JACQCN010000056.1 GCA_016201575.1 Candidatus Rokuibacteriota bacterium
ACCGAGGACGTCGAGGCGCTCCTGGAGAAGCAGGGGCCGGAGATCGCGCTCGTCCTGCTGGGCGGGGTCCACTACCTGACCGGGCAGGTCCTCGACATGGCGCGCATCGCGGCCGCGGCGAGCGGTCAGGGCTGCGCGGTCGGCTTCGACCTCGCCCACGCCGTCGGGAACATCCCCCTGCGGCTGCACGACTGGCAGGTCGACTTCGCCGTGTGGTGCTCGTACAAGTACCTGAACGCCGGCCCGGGCGCGGTGGCGGGCTGCTTCGTCCACGAGACGCACGGCAAGGACGCGGCCCTGCCGCGCTTCGCGGGCTGGTGGGGGAACGACCCGGAGACGCGCTTCCTCATGCCGCAGGAGTTCGTGCCCCGGGAAGGCGCCGACGGCTGGCAGCTCAGCAACCCGCCGATCCTCGCGCTGGCGCCGCTGCGGGCCTCGCTCGCCATCTTTGACGAGGTGGGCATGGCGGCGCTGCGGGCCAAGTCGGAGCGGCTGACGGGATATCTGCACGACCTGATCGACCGGATCCCGGGCGATCGGTTCCGCGTGATGACGCCGCGCGAGCCCGCGGCGCGCGGCTGCCAGCTCTCGATCGGGGTGCGGGACGCGCGAGCGGTCTCGCGGGCGCTGGCCGCCCGCGGCGTCGTGGTCGACGTGCGGGAGCCCTACATCGTCCGGTTCGCGCCCGTCCCGCTCTACAACTCCTTCCACGAGGTCTGGCGCTTCGCCCGGATCCTCGCGGCGACGGGGTGACGGGGATGGCCGCCGCACGTCCGGCGAAGTTCACCGTGGTGGGCGCGGGCCTCGGGGGCGCGCTGATGGCGATCTACCTCGGCCGCGCCGGCTACGAGGTGGAGGTCCACGAGCGGCGCGCCGACCCCCGGGTGAGCCAGCAGGACGGAGGGCGCTCGATCAACCTCGCGATCTCGACGCGCGGGATCGAGAGTCTCGCCGCGGTGGGGCTCGCCGACGAGATCCTCCGGATGGCGATCCCGATGCGCGGCCGCATGATGCACTCTCTGCACGGCGAGCTGGCCTTCCAGCCGTACGGCACCGAGGCCGCGCACGTCATCAACTCCGTCTCGCGGGCGGACCTGAACATCGCCCTGCTGAACGCCGCCGAGAAGACCGGCAACGTCCGCCTCGTCTTCGGGAAGCGGTGCGCGGGCGTGGACCTCGACACCGCCACCGTCTCCGTGACCGACGTGGACACGGGCAAGAAATCGACCGTCCGCGCGGACGCGGTGGTGGGCGCCGACGGCGCCTTCTCGGTGGTGCGCCAGCAGATGCAGCGGCTCGACCGCTTCGACTACGAGCAGGCGTATCTCGAGCACGGGTACAAGGAGCTGACGATCCCCGCGGGGCCGGACGGGCGGTTCCTGCTGGAGAGGCACGCGCTGCACATCTGGCCGCGCGGCGGCTTCATGCTGATCGCGCTGCCCAACCGGGACGGCTCGTTCACCGCCACGCTCTTCTGGCCGCTGGAGGGCGAGGACAGCGCGGCCTCGCTGCGCACCGAGGCCGACGTGCGCCGCTACTTCGCCGAGATGTTTCCGGACGCGGTGCCGCTCATGCCGGCGCTGATCGAGGACTGGTTCCGCAACCCGGCGGGCACGCTGGTGACGATCCGGTGCCGCCCCTGGCACTACCGCGACAAGGTCGTGCTGCTCGGGGACGCCGGCCACGCGGTCCTGCCGTTCTACGGCCAGGGCGCCAACGCGGCCTTCGAGGACTGCCTCGTGCTGAGCGAGTGCCTCGCCGCCCACGCCCCCGACCGGGAGCAGGCCTTCGCGCGCTTCCAGGCGCTGCGCAAGCGGAACACGGACGCCCTCGCGGACCTCTCGCTCGCCAACTTCGTGGAGATGCGGGACCACACGGCGTCGCGCACGTTCCTCCTGGCCCGCCGGCTCGAGAAGGGCCTGCACCGGCTCTTCCCCGCGCGCTTCGTCCCGCTCTACACGATGGTGACCTTCTCGCGGACGCCCTACGCGGAGGCGGTGGAGCGGGCCCGCCGGCAGTGGCGGATCGTGAAGCTCGCCGCCGCGGCGCCGGTGGCGGCCGGGCTCTCGCTGCTCCTCTGGCGCCGCTCGCGGAGGTGAGCATGCCCCTGACGTACGCCAACTACCTGAAGCTCGAGCGGCTCCTCGACCTGCAGGAGCCGAAGTCCGAGCCCGAGGAGCACGACGAGCTGCTCTTCATCGTCATCCACCAGGTCTACGAGCTCTGGTTCAAGCTGCTCCTGCACGAGCTCGAGAAGATCAAGCGCGACTTCACGGCCAACGCCCTCTTCGGGGCCATCGCCACCTTCAAGCGGGTCCGCACCGTGATGAAGACGCTGGTCGGCCAGCTCGACATCCTGGAGACCATGACGCCGATGTCGTTCGCGGCGTTCCGCGGCCGGCTGGAGACCGCGTCCGGCTTCCGGTCGGCCCAGTTCCGCGCGCTGGAGTTCGTGCTCGGCCTGAAGCGGCGCGAGGCCCTCACGGCCTTCGAGGCGGGATCGGGGGAGCACGCGATGCTGGAGCGCCGGCTGAAGGAGCGCTCCGTCATCGACCACTTCTACGACTTCCTGGCCCACCGCGGGGTGGCGATCCCCGCCGACCTCCGCGCGCGCGACGTCACGCTGCCGGCGGTGCCGGACGAGCGGATCCAGGAGGCGCTCTGCCGGGTCTACCGCGAGCAACCGGACGTCGCCATCCTGGTCGAGCTGATGACCGACTTCGACGAGGGCCAGCAGGAATGGCGGTACCGCCACGTCAAGCTGACGGAGCGCACCATCGGCAACAAGCCGGGCACCGGCGGCAGCTCCGGCGTCGAGTTCCTCAAGCGCACGCTCTTCACGCCCGTCTTCCCCGACCTCTGGGCGATCCGCCACCGGTTCTGACCAGTGGTCAGATCCCTGCTCGTCCGCACGCCATGCCGGCCCCGGGATGCGGCAGCACACCAACAAGACCGTCCAGAACGTGCACGAGAACCCGCAGGCCGTAGTCTGTTCACCAGCCCAGGGACACTTGCGGAAGGGACGCACGACCACAACGGGACTCGAACCCGTGTTTGAGTCACGATCACGTCATGCGCTCTTCGCCCGCACAACGAG
>JACQCN010000086.1 GCA_016201575.1 Candidatus Rokuibacteriota bacterium
GTCCCGTAACTATCTGGGATCCCAGGAGTCTCAAAACCAAACTGTCGAAAATGAGTCTGACCTGGGGGTCCCAGAGGCGCAGCCCGCACGCGAACCCGTGCACCAGGACCAGCGGGCTCCCGCTGCCCTTGACCTCGTAGTAAAGTGAGATTCCGTTGACGGGTGCCAGCGGCATAGCCCCCGCATACTACCGGAAGGCATTCTGAGGAGGAAGGCATGAAGTATCGCGTGGTGGAAGGGTGGGGCAAGCTGCCCGCCGGCTGGCGGTTCGTGGAGGCGACCAGCGTCGGGGTCGACCGGGGGGACAACGTCTGGGTCTTCAACCGCGGCGAGCACCCGGTCATGGTGTTCGATCGGCAGGGCAACTTCCTCCGCGCCTGGGGCGAGGGGACAGTCCGCCGCGCTCACGGCATCACCATCGGGCCCGACGACGCGGTGTGGCTGACCGACGACCTGCAGCACACGATCCGCAAGTTCGCGCCGGAGGGCAAGCTTCTGCTGACGATCGGCGATCCCGACAAGCCGGCGGAGCTGCAGGGCGGCAAGCCCTTCAACCGGCCCACGCACGTCGCCCTCTGCCCGAGGACCGGCGACATCTATATCTCCGACGGCTACGGCAACTCCCGGGTCCACAAGTACGACCCCAGCGGCCGGCACCTCTTCTCGTGGGGCGAGGGCGGGACGGACCCCGGCTGCTTCAACCTCCCGCACAACATCGCCACCGACGCCGAGGGACTCGTGTACGTCGCCGACCGCGAGAACCACCGCGTCCAGATCTTCGACGAGAACGGCCACTACCTCGCGCAGTGGAACAACCTGCACCGCCCCTGCGGGCTCTTCGCCGACCGGAAGAACGGCGGCACCTTCTACGTGGGCGAGATTCCCACGAGCCTGCCCGTGAACGCGGCGGTGCCGAACCTCGGGGCGCGCGTGAGCATCCTGTCGAGCAAGGGCGACCTCCTGGCGCGGATCGGCGGGCGCTTCCAGGGCGAGAAGCCGGGGGAGTTCCTCGCCCCCCACGGCGTCGCCGTCGACTCGCGCGGCGACTTCTACGTGGCCGAGGTTTCCTACACGTTCAAGGGCCAGCACGAGAACCCCCCGCGGGAGATCCGCTCGCTGCAGAAGTTCGAGCTGACCGGATAGGCCGGCCCGCCCCCTCATGCCGGCGCCCGAGCCCGCGCTGCCGCCGGTGTTCCGCGCGCACTTCGCGGGGCGGGAGGAGCCGCTCGAGGGGGCGCGTCGCCCTCCGCTGACCGCGCATACATTCGAGGGAAAGGTGATGTCCGCATGAGCGATGCCTACCGGCTGCCCCGCACCGTCGTCCCGAGCCGCTACGAGCTGACGCTCGCGCCCGATCTGACGAGCGCGACCTACACCGGGGACGAGACGATCGCGGTGACCGTGCACGAGCCCACTGCGGAGGTCGTCCTCAACGCCGTCGAGCTCCAGATCCGGTCGGTGACCGCCCGCGACGAGCGCGGCCGGAGCCTGGCCGGGAGCGTGCGGCTCGAGCCCGAGCGCGAGCGGGCGCGTTTCGTGTTCCCGGAGGCGCTGGCCGCGGGCTCGTGGCGGCTCCAGGTGGTCTTCGAGGGGATCCTCAACGACAAGCTGCGCGGCTTCTACCGGAGCCGCTACGTCGACGCCGACGGCGTGGAGCACCGGCTGGCCTCGACCCAGTTCGAGGCGGTGGACGCCCGCCGCGCCTTCCCGTGCTGGGACGAGCCCTCGTTCAAGGCGGTGTTCGCCTCCACCCTGGTGATCGACGAGCGGCTCACGGCGGTGTCGAACACGCGCATCGCCGCCGAGCGCCCCGGGCCGGGGCCGGGCAAGAAGACGCTGCAGTTCGCCGACACCATCGTCATGTCCACGTACCTCGTGGCCTTCGTCGTGGGCGAGCTCGAGGCGACGGAGCCGGTCCTGGTGGGCCCGACGCCCGTGCGGATCTGGTGCGTGCCCGGCAAGCAGCCGATCGCCCGCTTCGGCCAGGCCGTCGCCACCTTCTCCCTGGAGTTCTTCGAGCAGTACTACGGCATGCCCTACCCGGGCGACAAGCTCGACTTCCTCGCCATCCCCGACTTCGCCTCGGGCGCGATGGAGAACCTGGGCGCGATCACGTTCCGGGAGACGGCGCTCCTCGTCGACGAGAAGGCCGCCACCCACAACGAGCTGGAGCGGGTGGCCGACGTGGTGGCCCACGAGGTCGCCCACATGTGGTTCGGCGACCTCGTGACCATGTCCTGGTGGAACGGCATCTGGCTCAACGAGGCCTTCGCGACGTTCATGGAGATGCTCTGCGTGGACGCCTGGAAGCCCGAGTGGCAGCGCTGGGTGACCTTCGGGGTCTCGCGGGCGGCGGCGCTGGCCCTCGACGGCCTGCAGAACACGCGTTCGATCGAGGTGCCGGTGACGGCGCCCAAGGACGCCGAGGCGATGTTCGACGCGCTCACCTACGAGAAGGGCGCCTCCGTGCTCCGGATGCTCGAGCAGCACCTCGGCGCCGACGTGTTCCGCGACGGGATCCGCCGCTACCTCCACAAGCACAAGTACGCCAACAGCGAGACACGGGACCTCTGGGAGGCGCTCGGCGCGGCCGACGTCATGGAGGAGTGGATCTTCTCGCCGGGCTACCCCGTGATCGGCGTGACGGCGGAGGCCGGCGGCCTCGTCCTGTCCCAGCAGCGCTTCACCTACCTGCCGGGGGAGGGGGGCGCCGCCGGGCCGCGCTGGCAGGTGCCGATCACGCTCAAGCTCGAGGCCGAGGGGGCGGTGCACACGCGCAAGCTCTTGCTGACGCGGGCCGAGGAGCGCCTCGAGCTGCCCGGCGTGCCGGCGTGGGTCATCGTCAACGCCGGCGGCGACGGCTACTACCGCGTTCGCTACTCGCCGGCGCTGCTCGGCAAGCTGGCCACGCGGGCGGCCAGCGTCGCGTCGCCCATCGAGCGCTTCAACCTGGTCAACGACGCCTGGGCCTCGGCCGTCGCCGGCGTGATGCCGCTCGGCGAGTACGTCGACCTCACCGCGCGCTTTCGCGAGGAGACCGACCGGAACGTGTGGAGCGCGCTGATCGGGGCCTTCGCCTACCTGAAGCGCGTGCTCGACGACGCCGAGATCCCGCGGCTGGAAGCGCTCGTGCGCGACCGCATCGTGCCGATGGTGGCCCGGCTCGGCTGGGCGCCCCGGGCCGGCGAGAACGAGCTCCAGCGCCAGCTCCGGGGCGACCTGCTCGGCGCCCTCGGCACCCTCGGCAACGACCCCGCCGTGCAGGCGCGGGCCCGCGAGCTGTTCCGCGGCGACCCCACGCTGGTCGAGCCCTCCGTCCTGTCGGCGGCCATCGCCATCACCGGCTTCGCCGGGGGGCCGGCGGAGTACGACGAGGCGTACGGGCGCTTCAAGGGGGCGAAGACCCCGCAGGAGGAGCAGCGCTACCTCTACGCGCTCGCCGGCTTCCGCCAGCCCGAGCTGCTCGCGGCCACCCTCGAGCGCACGATCAACGGCGACTTCCGCACCCAGGACGCGCCCTTCGTGCTGCGCTCGCTCCTGGTGAGCGTCTACGCGCGCGAGCGCGCCTGGCCGTTCGTCAAGGCGCACTGGCAGGAGATGGCGGCGAAGTACCCGGCCAGCGCCTACCGGCGCATGTGGGAAGGGATCATGGGGCTGGCCCGCCCCGCGCTGGAGCGCGACGTGCAGGAGTTCTTCCGCGCGACCGGCATCGACCTCGGCGGGAAGAAGCTCGCGCAGTACCTGGAGCACCTCCGCATCGCCGTGGCCTTCCACGAGCGCCGGCCGCGCATCGGGTGACGGCCGCCGCCGGATCGATGCCGCCGCGGGCATCACGAGGCTCCGCCGCCCCGGTGCGGCCGTCGTGGCTCAACGGTACACGAGTGTGCCCCCGCCGAGCCCGCTCCGTGCTATACCATCGGCGAGCCGGAGCGGTGCCGGCGGCAGGGAGGTAGCCATGGAAGACAAGCAGTCGGGAAAGGGCGGGCGGGGTCTCAAGGCGACGATCGCGCTCGGAGCCATCATCGCGACCGCGGCGGTCGCGCCCGGCGGCGCGCCGGTGGCGCGCGCGCAGCAGATGGTGTGGCTCAACATCAACGTCGAGACGCGGACGAGCCCCGAGGGCCAGCGGTCGTGGGCCGTCGCGTCCACCAGCTCCGACAGGGCGGGCGCGAACAAGGTCCAGGTCCGCAAGCTCCACCTCGTCCTCGACGCGCACGAGCGCCAGCAGCAGGAGTGCGAGAACTGCGACTCCGTGCGCGTGGACGAGTTCCACGAGGGCGACCAGGTCGCGGCGGCGCGGGCGCGGGCCTGGACCGAGGGGCCCGAGATCAGCGCCGTGGAGGCGTCGGCCGACAGCCCGCGATAGCGGCTACATGAAGTTGCGCGTGTGCAGCTCCGAGAGGGCGGCAGCCGCCTCCTCGGTGAAGCCGAGCCTGGTGAGCCGCCGGCGGCGGCCGGCCGCCATCTCGGCCTTGAGCGCCTGGACTCGCGCGAATCCCGCCGCGATCGCGTCCGGCCGCCACGCGCCCGCCGCCAGGAGGACCAGCGCGTCGAAGACCTCCTCGTGGAGCCCGGTGGTCTGTGCCAGCGCCGCGTGGCGGCGCTTGATGGCGGCGGCGAGACGGCCGCGCAGCTTCGGGTCGCGCCCGAGGCGCCACTGCAGGTGGGCCATGCCGAACGCGACGTGGCGCGCCTCGTCCTGCGCCGCCGGGCGCGTCACCTGGCGCGTCACGGGGTCGGGGCCGTGCGCCTGGAGGAAGCTCAGCAGGCTGAGGAACGTGCCCTCGCCGAGCACCGAGAGCAGGAACGACGCGAGTCCCCACGACGCCTTCGAGTGGTTGACGACGGCCTCGGGCTCGCTCGCGACGGGCTTGCCCGCCGGCTCGGCGCCGCGTCACCGGCCCGTCTCGGCGCTTCCACGGATCACCCACGCGACCAGCGGCGGCGGCGCCGGCTCCGCGCGATGGCCCTGGGCTCGGCACCACGCGGCGAGGTGGACCGCCAGGTCGGGGGCGCGCCCGCGCACGCCGAGGCGACCGCCGACGGGCAGCTCGCGCAGCGCCCGCTTGATCAGCAGGTGGGCGCCGCGGTCGAGCCCGAGGTCCTCAATATCGATAGTCGGCGCAGGTGATGGTGCCGTCGCGGTCATAGAAGCGGGCGGCGTCCACGGCCGCTTCGAGCGCCCGGTAGCCCTCGACCCGCCCCTCCTTCCAGGCCTTGAGCCCCTCGAGGTCGAGGAGCGGCCGCACCTCCGGATCGTCGTACGACATCGAGAGCACGAGGCGACGGAAGCGCTCGACCAGGTCCGCGGGCGCCGCCGGCCCCCCCGTCAGGTTGCAGTGGTCGTAGCGGCCGGTCCGGGCGAGGCCGCGCGTCATCCCCGGCGGCAGCGTTCCCTCGTTGACGAACAGGAGGTGGTTGCCGTCGATCATGCAGGCCGCGTCGGCCCGCCCCCCCGCCAGCGCGCGGGCGGCGTCGCGCTCGCCGCCGATGTGATCGCCGTGCTTGCCGCCGAGCAGGTCGTGGCGCTGCACCTCGAAGTCGAGCCCGGGCTGGAGCCCGTGCGCGCGGAGGTGGTCGAGCGGGATCAGCGTCGCCTGCGGCGAGTCGATCGCGCCCACGGCGACCCGCCGGCCCTTCAGGTCCGCCAGCGTCCGGATCGGCGCGTCGGCGCGGACGACGATCACCGAGGTGAGGTCGCGGTCGGTGTCGCGCATGGCGAGCGCCCGCACGGCGGCGCCCCGCGCGCCGGCCAGGCGGGCGGCGCGCACCCGGGCCAGCGGCGAGTTCCACGCCACGTGAATGGCGCCGTCGAGGAGGGCCTCGACCTGGCGCTCGTAGTTCGAGTAGAGGACGTAGTCGAAATCGAGGTCCCGCCGCGCGAACCAGGCCTTGAAGCCGTCCCAGATGGTGACGACCTTGGGATCGTAGGCGACCGCGCCCAGCCGCAGCGTCGTGGCGTGTCTCATGGTCTCCCGTTCGGTCAGCGCCGTCGGCGGTGCGGCCACCCATTGTACGCGACCTCCTTGAGATGCGCGGTGAGCCCGCCGAGATGCGCGAGACGACGCGTGCCGCCGCCGCGCGCGCGCCGCTCGCACAATTTTTTAGGTGAAAGCGACCTCTGCTTTGTAGACTCCCGAGCGTCCGAGGTTGCGCTGAGCGAAGGAGAGCAGTGAGCCAAGCGTCCTCGAGTACGCGCCAGTGGTGATACAGACTCATCCGTCCCGTCTCCCCGTTCACCCTCACGCAGCCCGCAGTCCTCCCGTCGTCACCGCCCGGAGCGTGTTCTGGGAGCCAGGCCATTTCACCGAACGATTGGGTCCCTCGGTGTGGCGGGCGAGCCGCACCCGCGTGGGGCCGAAGGGGGGTAGCGCGTGAACGTCGACGAGTTGGACCTCGAGACCGAGACCCGTCAGCGCGTGGAGCGGTGGATCGAGGAGAGCCAGTACCTGCTGGGCCGCATCATCCCGGGCATCATCCTGGAGCGGGACCGGCTGCGGGTGCGGGCGGAAGCGGCCGAGGACGCCTGCGAGCAGCTGGGGCGCGAGGCCGCCAACCTGCGGAAGGAGGTAAGCGAGCTGCACCTGGAGATCCAGAGCCTGCGCAGCCAGCTGGCGGAGATCGGCGAGGCCGCCGGCGCAGTCATCGAGCACCTCACCCAGTCGATCCATCCGATGCATCAGATCCAGCAGAAGCTCCAGCAGGGCAACCTCATGGAGCCCAAGCCCTACGCCGTGGCGGTGTCCTAGCGGGATGCTGAAAAATCCGGCAGGCTGCTCAAAAAGGTCCAGATGCTAGGCGGCGAAGGAGCGACGACTGAGGCGTATGCCGCATAACGCCTGCCAGGGAGGAGCGACTGAGCCAACGACGCAGATGGGCCTTTTCAGCGGCCTGCTAGCGGCGTACGTGCAGCGCCCGGACACACGACGCACCGTCCGCGAGCGCCGGGAACGTGCCCGGCGCTCGCGGTCGGGCGCGGGCCGAGGTGGGCGATGGTGACGAACCGGGAACTGGCGAGGGTCGGGCACGAGAACGGCGCCCCCCGCGGCGTGTCGGCGAGGGACTCATGGGCGGCCGGCGCCGACCCCGCTGATATCCGGGCGGCCGCCGCGCGCTGGTGCGAGGCGGGGCACGGGTACCTCGTGCTGCTCCTCGCGGCCGTCGGCGAGTGCGGCTGGCGGCAGGAGGCGGCCGGCGCGATCCGGCGGGACAGCGAGCAGCTCCACGCGCTCGTGCGCGAGCTCGGCGAGCTGCAAGCCCGCGCGGCGACGGCCGAGCGCGAGCGCGATCGGCGCCGCCGGAGGGACCTGCGCCGGCTGCTCGGCGAGCGGGAGCGCGCGCGGCAAGAGCGCGAGGACGTCGCCGATGCGCTCACCCGCGCCATGAACAAGCGACTGGGACGGCTTCGCCCGCGGCACGCGTGACCGGCTGCGGAGGAGGGTGGCGGCTGCGATGAATGCCGACGAGCTAGAGGTCGACGCCCGCGAGCGTCTCGACCGATGGATCCACGAGAGCCAGCAGCTCCTGGGAGGCGCCATCCCGGGAATCATGGAGGACCGGCAGCGGCAGCAAGGCCGGGTGGAGGCGGCCGAGCGCACCTACGATCACCTCCGGGTGGAGGCCGACGATCTCCGGCGGGAGCTGAGAGGCCTCGACTCCGAGGTCCGTACGCTCAAGGGCGAGCTAGTGGAGATGAGCCGCGCGGCGGCGGTGCTCGCGGATCATCTCCACCAGGCGCTGGTCCCGCTCACCACGATCAACCAGAAGGTGCCGCCGCGCGAGGCGCCGCCACCGCCGCCGGTGGAGATGGAGCCGGCACCCGCGCCCGCGCCGGTTCCCGCCGTCTCCCGGAGCCTCGCCAAGACGGTCGCGCTCGTCGCGGCGGGGGCGATCGGGGCGCTCGTGCTCGCCCTGGCCGCGGTCCTGGTGGTGCCGATGCGCCAGGCGCCGCCGAAACCGGCCCCGCCGCCCGAGCTCGAGCGCGGCGCCCCGTCGGAGCCGGCCCCGGCGCGGGCGCCGTCGGGGCCGGCGTCTGCGGTGCCGCGCAAGCCGGCGCCGAAGCCCGCCGCGCTGCCGAAGCCCGCGCTGCCGAAGCCGCCCGTGTCGCCGGAAAGCGTGGTGCCGATCGCGCACAACGAGATCCGGAACTTCCGCGCGGTGAACGTGTCGGGGCAGGAGCTGCGGATCACGGTCGACTACGCGTACGCCGGCGACTACGGGGCGAGCGAGATCTTCATGCATGCCGTGGCGCTCGAGCGCGACGAGTGGACGAGCCGGGTCCCGGGCACCGGTTTCCCCTACGCGTCGATCGAGGTCGGAGGCGGCACCGTCACCATCGACATCTCCAGGCAGCCCGACACGCCGCCGGCCACGAGCACCGTGGTCAAGGTCTGCATGGTGAGCATCAAGAAGCGGGCGGCGTTCATGTGCCAGACGTTCGCCTACACGAAGACCTGGGAGTCCTGAGCCGCTTCCACCCGCGCCGGGCCTGACCTCGCGTCGGGCCCGGCCTTTCTCGCACGACCTCCGCCTGGCCGTGCGCCGTCCGCCGCCGGTCCCTGGCACGTCGGTTGCGTCCCACCGGGGATCGGAGGTGTGTGGTGAAGAAAGTGCTCCCGACCGCGTGGGGCGCCGAGGGCGCGCGAGTCGGCGCGGTTCTTCGACCGCCGCGTCCTCACGATGCCCCCCGTGGTCCGGCTCTATCCCCGGCGCCGGGCGATGGGCGTGGAAGCGCCGGTGGTTCCGCTGCGCCGGCCCCGGCCGCGGTGGCGCCCCGAGCCGCCCGACGAGGTCGCCTGACACCCGGCGCCGTCCGGCGCCCTGCGCTCGTCCGCTGGTGCAGAACCCGCGCCTGGACGGCGGCGGCGCCGGACGGGGCCGGCGGTTCGAGCGCCGGCTCCGCCGGCGCAATTCAGATTTTGGGGGAGGTATCGGAGGGGGCCGTCGAGGCCCCCTCCGAAGGAGGACAATCGGGTCAAACCCGGAGAACCGGATGGGGATGGCCCGGAGGCGCGCGCGGCGGGAGGGGTCAGGCGGCCGCGGTGACGGCCGGGTGCGTCAGCGGCGCGCGGCGATCGGCGGCGAGGCGAGGTCGCGCTCGACGGCGCCGCGCAGCCGATCGGGATCGACCGGCGTGAAGAGGCAATCGGCAGCGCCGAGCTGGATCGCCATGCGCGCCAGCT
Organism: Candidatus Rokuibacteriota bacterium; assembly: GCA_016201575.1. Classification (GTDB taxonomy): domain Bacteria; phylum Methylomirabilota; class Methylomirabilia; order Rokubacteriales; family CSP1-6; genus AR9. The sequence goes on from JACQCN010000086.1 coordinate 9,183, forward strand.
CCACGTCCGCCGCCGCGGTCAGCACGATCACGCGGAGACCCGGCGTGTCGCGCCGGAGTCGCCGCAGGAGCTCGAGCCCGTCGACGCCGGGCTCGCCGGTGTCGAGGAGAAC
>JACQCN010000306.1 GCA_016201575.1 Candidatus Rokuibacteriota bacterium
CCTTCTCGCGGATCGACTCGCGGATGAGGCCGGTCATCATCATCACCTCGACCGCCGGCACGCGCCCCTTGCCGTCGGCGCGGACCACCAGGCGCTGGGAGACGACGCCCTGGACGACGGCGGAGAGCTGGGCGCGGATCTGGTCCTCCTGGTGCGGCGGGAAGGTCGAGATGATGCGGTTCACCGTCTCCGTCGCGTTCAGGGTGTGGAGGGTCGACAGCACGAGGTGACCGGTCTCGGCCGCGTGGAGCGCGACCTCCATGGTCTCCGCGTCGCGCATCTCGCCCACGAGGATGATGTCCGGGTCCTGGCGCAGGGCGGCCCGCAGCGCGGTGGCGAAGGACAGCGAGTCGTACCCGATCTCGCGCTGGCTGATGACGCACTTCTTGTCCTCGTGGGCGAACTCGATCGGGTCCTCGATGGTGATGATGTGGTCGTTGCGCGAGCGGTTCATGAAGTCGATCATCGCCGCCAGCGTTGTCGACTTGCCCGAGCCTGTGATACCCGTCACCAGGATCATCCCGCGGCGCTCCATCGCCAGCTTCTCGAGCACCGTGGGCAGGTTCAGCTCCTCGACCCGGGGGATCTTGGTGGGGATGGCCCGGAGCACCATGCGGATCTCGCCCTTGGCCAGGAACATGTTCATGCGGTAGCGGCCGCCGCCCGGCACGAGGTGGGCGAAGTCCATCTCCTTGCCGTCGCGCAGCTCCTTGTAGCGGCGCTCGCCGAGCAGCTTGTGGGCGATGTCGTCCATGTAGTCGCTGGTGAGCAGATCGAGGTCGTCCTGGGTCTCCAGCGTCCCGTGGATGCGGAGGATCGGATGGGCGCTCGGCTTGAGGTGCAGGTCCGAGGCCCCGCGCTCGACGGCCGTCGTCAACAGCTTGTCGAAGTCCATTGGTCCTCCGCTCACGGGTTACTTCACCGGGGAGGCCGTCGACCGCAGGCCGAGGGCGTCCCGGATCTTCATCTCCAGGTCGGCGAGAATCTTGGGATTCTCCTGGAGGTACTTCTTGGCGTTCTCCCGCCCCTGCCCGATGCGCTCGTTCTTGTAGGTGTACCAGGTCCCGGACTTCTCGACCAGGCTCTGCTCGACCGCCGCGTCGAGGACGGCGCCCGTCTTCGAGATGCCCTCGCCGTAGATGACGTCGAACTCCGCCTCCCGGAAGGGCGGCGCCAGCTTGTTCTTCACGACCTTCACCTTGGTGCGCACGCCGATGGACTCGGTGCCCTGCTTGATGGCGTCCTGGCGGCGCACGTCGAGCCGCACCGACGCGTAGAACTTGAGGGCGCGGCCGCCCGTCGTGGTTTCCGGCGAGTTGTGGACGATGACCCCGTCGACCAGATACGTGTGGTCGCCCTCGACCTCCAGATCGAACCGATGCGTGTTCCGCGTCGGGGGCTTGATGTAGCGATTGACGACTCGCCCTGGGATCGCACGCAGCCGCCGCCGCGAGACCAGGTCACCGATCACCTCCGGAGCCCAGGCAAACCGGTCCCGCTGACTCGGATGAAGCTTGTACGCCACCGCAGGGTGCAGGTAGGGGGCGATGAGCGCGTGCAGCCGCGCGGTCTGCTCCGAGTTGAACCAGAAGCCGCGCCCGTCATCCCGCGGTCGTTCGATCCCCAGGCGCTCCATCGTCGCCATGACCCGCTCTCGGGAATCACCATCCAGCGACTTGTTGTAGAGCACCGCCTTGCCCTTGCCCCAGCGTTCGTAGAACCCCGCGAACGAGCCATCGTCGCCGTACCAGACGGCCAACCCCCGCGCATCCAGTCGATCGAGCACGGAAGCCGTGACCTTCCGGCTTCCGTCGCTCTCGTAGAAGTCCCCGGCGAGGTCCGCGATGGCGGGCATCGCCAGGGTATCGAAGAACAGCCCCTTCTCCGTTTCTCTGATCCGTCCGGAGAATGGCTGGAGCATGTCGTATTTCCACTGGAAGTAGTCGCGCTGGGCGATGCCCTGTCCGACTCTGAAGTGCGCCGTGTGCGTTCCGGCCCGCCGAATCGAGCCGTCACCCAGGCTTCCACCGAGCATCAGTTGGATCTGGTCGTCCGACAGCACGTAATCCTTCACGCCGACGAGGACTTCGTCGCCGACGTGGATCGCTCCGGCCCGGATGGGGCCCTTCGGCGTGAAGATCACGTGGTTTTCCGTGGCGGCAAAGTGCCGTCGGCCGGACGCCCCTCCTCCGACTTCGAACTGGAGAAAATGGTCGGTTCGCCCGTTGTCGAACCACCCCACTACTCTTCTCGGCTGGATCGCTGCGGTCTCGGGATCGTACGACAGTACTTCGACGGGAAGACACTGATTGACGATCTTGCCGATTGGCACTCGCCGGCCATCGGCGAGAACCACCCGCGTCTTGTAGTGCATGCAGCCGAACATTACCCCGATTTTCTCGCGGATCTGATTGATGAAGATCACGGCGCCGCCGGAGCGGGAGATGGCGGCGGTGAGCTTGCGGAGGGCCTGGGACATCAGGCGCGCCTGGAGCCCCGGCAGCGAGTCGCCCATGTCGCCGTCCAGCTCGGCGCGCGGCACCAGCGCGGCCACGGAGTCGATCACGATCGCGTCGACGGCGTTCGACCGGACCAGCGCCTCCGCGATCTCGAGCGCCTGCTCGCCCGTGTCCGGCTGGGAGATCAGCAGCTCATCCGTGTTGACGCCGAGATTCTTGGCGTAGATCGGGTCGAGCGCGTGCTCGGCGTCGATGAAGGCGGCGATGCCGCCGAGGCGCTGGGCCTCGGCGATGATGTGGAGCGCGAGCGTGGTCTTGCCCGACGACTCCGGGCCGTAGATCTCCGTGACCCGGCCGCGGGGGATGCCGCCGATCCCGAGGGCGACGTCGAGGGAGATCGCCCCCGTGGGGATGACGTTGATCTCGTCGAGGGCGCCGCGGGCGCCGAGCTTCATGATGGCGCCCTTGCCGAACTGCCGCTCGATCTGCGAGATCGCCAGGTCCAGTGCCTGACGCCGGTCGCTCTTCACCTCGGCCATACGCCCCTCCGCCCCGCGGGAAACCGCGTGAAACGTCCGATCTGACAAGAAGTTATGAGCATTCTAGAGGTCCGGGCCCCTGAAAGTCAACGAACGCGGACAGTCTTGGGGAGGCCCGCCGAGCCTGTCAATGTCCAGAAATGGGTACGGTACCCCGGTCACGACTCTTCCGATGCGTCGTCCTCCCGGCGCTTGAAGAACACAATGAACCCGACGTCGTACGGAATGACGGCATACGCTTCCCAGCCCTCGGCGCCCAGCTCATCCATCTCTTGGGCTGATTCCAGCACATGAATGACCAGACGCCGCGTGTACGGCTCGATCTTGTAGCTCCACCGATCCACCGTTGACGCCTCCCTTGCCTGCGAACGAGTCGATGAGTAGGGCCATTCCCGTCCGGCGCGCTCGGATGAAGCCCCGTGGCGGTCCCCCGTACAACCGAGCGCGGCGACGGGCCGGTCGTGATGTCGATTGCGCCCTGGCGGGAGACGAGCCCGCTGTCCTATTCTCGGGCGGAGGGCGGCCGCGACTGGAAGGAAAAGAGGCTGACCGGCTGCTCGTCACGGCGGGGACACGGAGACGACGGCGATCTCCGAGTACCGGGCGCCCCGGGTGGACAGGTCGCTGCGCATGAGCCAGACGGCCTCGACCCGGACCACGCCGAATTCGAGGTTCTCGGCCGCCTCGATCAACCTGGACAGCCGCGGGTCGCGGCGCGGCTCGCGGACCCGCCCCAGCGTCACGTGGGGGGAGAACGCCCGGTCCTCGCGCGGGAAGCCGAGGGGCGCGAGCGCCTGCTCGACCCGCTCGGCCAGCGCGTTCATCGGGTCCCGCCCTGCCGCGATCCCCGCCCACACGACGCGCGGGCGGGAGGGCGAGGGGACGGCGCAGGCGAACCGACTCGGGGATCTCGCGCAGGAGGTCGTCGACGCGCTCGACGC
>JACQCN010000307.1 GCA_016201575.1 Candidatus Rokuibacteriota bacterium
AGCGGCCGCGGCGCCGCCTTGCGCTCGGCCGCGAGCTTGGCGAACGCGTCCACCAGCGAGGCGAAGTCGGTGCCGGCGTTGGCGAGGAAGTAGTCCACGCCCCGCTCCCGGAGCAGCTCCAGGTAGCCCTGCGCGACCGTCTCGACCTGGATCGTCTTCGTGCCCATGCGCCGGCAGCGTACCCGACCCGCGCATCGCGCGCCAGCCCCGCTCGCGGGAACCTTCCGCCGGATCGCCGCATCGAAACCGAGTACAATCACGCTCTATCCGGGCGCGGGGCTCGCAGCGAGCACGTCCGACTCGCTTCGTACGAGCGCCGGCTTCGCCGGCGCAATTCGGTTCTGGGGGAGGCATCGGAGTGGGCCGTCGAGGCCCCCTCCGACCGGGAGGCACTCATGAAGATCGCCATCATCGGAGCGGGGAACGTCGGCGGCACGCTCGGCAAGGCGTGGGCCGCGAAGGGGCACGAGGTCGTCTTCGGCGTCCGCAACCCGCAGGACGCGAAGGTCCAGGAGACCGTGAAGGCGGCGGGCGCGAAGGCGCGCGCGGCGAGCGTGAAGGAGGCCGCGGCCCAGGCCGAGGTGGTCCTGCTCGCCACGCCGTGGGGCGCGACCCAGGACGCGATCAAGGCCGCGGGCTCGCTCGCCGGCAAGATCGTCGTCGACGCCACCAACCCGCTCAAGCCCGACCTGTCCGGGCTCTCGCTCGGCCACACCACCTCCGCTGGCGAGGAGGTCGCGCGGTGGGCCCCGGGCGCGAAGGTGGTGAAGGCGTTCAACACGATCGGCGCCCAGCACATGGCCAACCCGCGCTTCGGGTCGCAGGGCGCGAGCATGTTCATCGCCGGTGACGACGCCGCCGCCAAGAAGACGGTGGCCGGGCTGGCCGAGGCGCTCGGCTTCGATCCCGTCGACGCGGGCCCGCTCACCCAGGCCCGCCTGCTCGAGCCGCTGGCGATGCTCTGGATCTCGATGGCCTACGCCTACGGGCACGGCGTCGACATCGCGTTCAAGCTGCTCCACCGCTGAGAGGCTCTCACCGCCGGGCTCACCGGGCCGGGAGCGTGATTCGCAGAGCCGTGCTTCGCGGCGTCCGGCTCGTGGCCGCCCTTTCCGACGCCCGCCAAATTCTTTAAGCTGGAGGCCCGGCGCGGCGCCGGAGACTCGCGACACGGAGACGACGATGGCACCAAGCGCGATGATGCGGGCGGCCTTCTACGAGGGCGCGCGGACGTTCAAGACGGGCACGGCGGCGATGCCGGTGGCGGGGCCGGACGAGGCGCTGCTGCGGGTGCGGCGCGTGGGGATCTGCGGCACCGACCTGCACATCTTCCAGGGCCACCTCGACCACCGGGTGCCGCGGGGCGGCGTCATCGGCCACGAGACGTTCGCCGAGGTCGTGGAGGCGCCCGCGCAGAGCGGCTTCAAAGCCGGAGAGCGCGTGGTGGTGGAGCCGCTCCAGTTCTGCGGCGCCTGCCGCGCCTGCAAGATGGGCGGCTACTACCTCTGCCACAACCTCAAGGTCCTCGGCGTCGACCTGCCGGGCGGGATGCGCGAGTACTGGAACGTGCCCGTCGCGCGCCTGCTCCGCGTGCCCGACTCGCTCACGGACGACCACGCGGCGCTGATCGAGCCGCTCTCCGTCGCCACCCACGACGTGACCCGGGCCAAGGTCGGCGAGGGCGACGCCGTCCTCGTCTTCGGCGGCGGCCCCATCGGCACGCTGATCGCGCTGGTGGCGCGCCATCGCGGCGCCCGCGTCGTCGTCGCCGAGGTCAACGCCTTCCGGATCGAGATGCTGAATGGCCTCGGCCTCGACACCGTCGGGCCCGACCGCGACCTCGGCACGTTCGTCAACGACTGGACCGGCGGCGACGGCGTCGACGTCGCCTTCGAGGTGACGGGCAACCCGAAGGCCGTGCGCGCCATGACCGACGTGGTGCGCGTGTGGGGCACGGTGAGCATCGTGGCGATCCACTCCGAGCCGATGCCGGTCAACCTCTACCAGATGTTCGCCCGCGAGCTGAACATGCACGGCAGCCGCCTCTACGCCCGCGAGGACTGGGAGGAGGCCATCCGCCTGGCTGCCAGCGGCGCGGTGCCGGTGGGCCCGCTGGTGAGCCGGAAGATCCCGCTGGAGGCGCTGCAGGAAGGCATGGAGCAGGCGCTCGGCGGCGGGCCCGTCATGAAGGTCCTGGTCGACCTGACGGCATGACCTTCCTCGGAGAGGGGCTCTGCCCCCCTTCCGAACCTCCCCCCGGTTCGGGTGCGCCGGCAAAGCCGGCGCTCGAGACTGTCGGCCCACGTCGCGCAAGGAGAACCCGGTGAGCGAGGAACTGCTGTTCGAGCGGGAAGGCGCGCTGGCGGTCGTCACGTTCAACCGCCCCGAGGCGCGCAACGCCATGACGTGGGCGATGTACGACGGGCTGGTGACCGCGTGCGACGAGGTGGACGCGGACGACGCGCTGCGCGTGCTGATCCTGCGCGGCGCCGGCGGCAAGGCCTTCGTGGCCGGCACGGACATCGGCCAGTTCCAGGTCTTCCGGACGCCCGAGGATGCCCTCGACTACGAGCGGCGGATGGACCGGGTGATCGCGCGGCTCGAGATGGTGGCCAAGCCGACGATCGCGGCGATCCAGGGCGTGGCGGCCGGGGGCGGCGTCGCCCTCGCGCTCGCCTGCGACCTCCGCTACTGCACGCCCGAGAGCACGATCGGCGTGCCCATCGCCCGGACCATCGGCAACTGCCTCTCGATGGCGAACCTCGCCCGCCTGGTCGACCTGCTCGGCGCGGCCCGCGCCAAGGAGCTGCTGTTCCGCGCCCGCCTGCTCCCCGCCGAGGAGGCGCGCCAGGCCGGGATCGTCAACGAGGTGGTGCCGGGCGAGCGGCTGGAGGCGCGGGTCCGCGAGGTGGCGCAGGAGATCGCGGGCCACGCGCCGATCACGCTGCGAGTGACCAAGGACGCGATCCGCCGGCTCCAGCTCCATCGCCGGCCGGCCGAGTGCGACGACCTCGTCGTGCAAGCCTACATGAGCGAGGACTTCCGCGAGGGAGTCGCCGCCTTCCTGGAGAAGCGCAAGCCGGTCTTCCGCGGACAGTAATCGGGGGCCTCGACGGCCCCCTCCGAGGCTCCTCCAGAACGGCTCGCACCGGCGGAGCCGGCGCTCGAACCGGTGAGTTACCCCGACGCAGCGGGCGGCGCGGCCGGTCAGAAGTCGGCGCTCACGCCCGTCCGCACTCGCGGCTTCGTCGCGCCGTTCCGCGTCGCGATCCGGTAGCTGTCCTCCAGCTCGATGACGGTGACGCCGGCGGCGAGGCGTCCGCGACCGGCCCGCGACCACGCCCAGGCGGCCGCGCCGAGACCCAGGATTCCGAGAAGAACCGACCAGACCGGCTTCGAGAGCAGCATCGTGGAGTCCTTTTGCGTGTGACTGCGCCCCGGCCATACCGGGATGTGCTGCGAGGCAGGAACTCTACTCTACTCGGAAGTGACGCGGCGATCAACCGCCGAGGGACGCCGGCGACCACCGCGGCAGGCGTGACGGCTCGGCGCAGGCGCGCTCGATCTCCTCCACGGTCTTGGGCGTGCCCGCGGTGAGCACCTCGCCGCCGTCCGGCGTGATCAGCACGTCGTCCTCGATCCGCACGCCGAGGCCGCGGAACTCCGCCGGGATCGGGTGCACGACCTTCTCGGCCTTGGCCTTCTCCTCCTCCTCGAGCTTCTTGGCCGGCGCCAGGCCGAGCCGGTAGCGCCGCTCCCACATCTCCTCCTCGCTGTACTCCCGCAGCCAGAAGGTCGCCGTCTCGCGCTCGGGGTCGAAGTAGAGGCCGGGCTCCACGGTGACGACCATGCTCGGCTCGAGCACGCGCGAGGCGCGCTGAACCCGGTAGGCGCCGACGTCGTGCACGTCC
>JACQCN010000308.1 GCA_016201575.1 Candidatus Rokuibacteriota bacterium
CATCGGAGGGGGCTGTCTGACAAGCCGATGAGGCCGACGGTCGCCTTCGGCGCCCGCAGCTTATCGGCAAGCCGAGGGTCTGGGCCCTCCGCGGTTCGCATCATGGCGGCAGTGCTGCTGGGCGTGTTCGCGTGGGGGATCACGGGAGCCCTCGTACCGCCGCCGGTACTGGCACGGCCCGCTTGCGACAACTGCGATTGATCCCCGCGCGCGGCGGCGGGGTTAGAAGGCGCCGGGGAAGCGGCCGCCATCGATCAGCAGGTTCTGGCCGGTGATGTAGCCGGCCTGGGCGCTGCACAGGAACGCGCAGGCCTCGCCGAGCTCCGCGGGATCGCCGAAGCGCCGGGCCGGGATCTCCTCCACGCGCTCCGCCGCCAGCTCCGCCTCCGGGCGGCCCTGCATCCGGGCCGTGGCCGCGAGCCCGGCGCGCATCCGGTCGGTGTCGAAGAAGCCCGGGAGCAGGTTGTTGATCGTCACGTTGTGCTGGGCGACGGTGCGGGCGACCCCGGCCACGAAGGCGGTCAGCCCGGCGCGGGCGCCGCTCGAGAGGTCCAGGCCGGCCACCGGCATCTTCACCGAGAGCGACGTGATGTTGACGATCCGCCCGAAGCGGCGCTCGATCATCCCGTCGATCGTCGCCGCGATCAGCTCGATCGGCGTGACCATGTTCATGGCGAGGCCGGCGAAGAGGGCCTCGCGGTCGAGCTGCCGGAAGTCGCGGAAGGGCGGGCCCCCGTTGTTGGTGACGAGGATGTTCGGGTTGGGGCAGGCGGCCAGGACCAGGCGCTGCCCCTCCCGGGTGCCGATGTCCGCCGCCACCGCCGTCACCCTCACGCCGGCGGCGTCGCGGATGGCCTTCGCCGTCGCCTCGAGCGCGCCGGCGTCGCGGGCGTTGATGGTGACGTCGACGCCGGCCCGGGCGAGGGCCATCGCGCACGCGCGGCCCAGGCCACGGCTCGAGGCGCAGACGATCGCGGTGCGGCCGCGGAGCCTAAGGTCCACGGGCTCAGAGTTTGTGGATCAATCGGGAGTTCACGTTGCGGACCCCCCGCTCTTGCTGGGCTTTTCGGATGAGCTTCCGCCGTTCCGGGGATATTTTCACAACCTCTCAGGCGGGATCGCTGGCTAGCCGGCCGTTGACCCCCCAGTTCGACTTCTCGACGTCCTGGAAGACGATGTGCACCTGGTCGGGCGTCGTCTTGGCGATCTTCACCATCGCGTCGGTGATGGCGGCCGTGATCTCGCGCTTCTGCTGGTCGGTGCGTCCGTCGTACCACTGGATCGTGATGTTGGGCATGGTCGGTCTCCTCCCGTCGAGCGAGCAGTCGCGCCGATTATCGCACGGGCCACCCCGTGGCGCGCCCGCCCGGACTCTGGTAGCGTGATCGCGGAGACCGCCCGACAACCAGAGGAGGACCGCATGAAGCTGCAGGGCAAGCGCATCGCGATACTGGCCGAGAACATGTACCAGGAGATGGAGCTGTGGGTGCCGTACTACCGCTTCCGCGAGGAAGGCGCCGAGGTGAAGGTGATCGGCGCCGGCGGGGCGAAGTCGTACACGTCCAAGCACGGCTACCCCGTGAACGTGGACGCGCAGGCCGAGTCCGTCAGCGCGGTCGAGTTCGACGCCGTGGTGGTGCCGGGCGGCTACGCCCCGGACATGATGCGGCGCCACGAGGCCATGGTGCGGCTCGTGCGCGAGGCCGCCCAGCAGGGCAAGGTGTTGGCGGCCATCTGCCACGCGGGCTGGATGCTCGTGTCGGCCGGTATCCTCGGGGGCCGGCGCGCCACCTCGTTCTTCTCGATCAAGGACGACCTGGTCGCCGCCGGCGCCCAGTGGGTAGACCAGGAGGTGGTGGTCGACGGCACCCTGATCACCTCGCGGAAGCCGGACGACCTGCCGGCCTTCTGCCGCGAGATCGTCTCCGCGCTCGCCAAGGCCTGAGCGGGTGCTCGCGTCTCCGGCGATCCGTCCGCTGGCGGGCGCCGATCGGGACGCCGCGCTGGCCGTGATCAACACGGCCGCGCGGTGGTACCGCGAGTTCCTCCCGCCCGCCGAGTATCACGATCCGGAGATGACGCCGGCGGCGTGGGAGGCCGAGGCCCGCCGCCTGACGTGGTACGGCGCCTTCGCCGGGGAGGCGCTGGTCGGGGTGATGGGCCTCGAGTACGTGCGCGACGTGGCGCTGCTGCGTCACGCCTACGTGCTGCCCGAGCACCAACGCCACGGCGTGGGCGCGCGGCTCCGCGAGCACCTCGAGGCCCAGATCCCGGCCGGCATCCGGATCATCGTGGGGACGTACGCCGCCAACTACAAGGCGGGACGGGCCCTCGAGAAGGCCGGCTACCGGCGCGCGCCGGACTCCGAGGTCATCCTCCGGGCCTACTACGCGATCCCCGAGGATCGTCTCCGCTCCTCGGTGGTCTACGAGAAGCGCCGCCCCGCTCAGGCCGCCAGCGACTTGCGGAAGTAGAACTTCACGTGCCCGGGCGGGAAGTCCTCGAGGGCGCCGAAGACCGTGTAGCCGTGCTTCTCGTAGAACTCCGGCGCCTGGAAGCTGAAGCTCGAGAGGTAGACCTCCCGGCACCCGCGCTCGATCGCCACCTGCTCGGCCGCTCGCAGCAGGTCGCTGCCGTGGGCCTGCCGCCGGTACGCGGCGTCGAGCCAGAGCACGCGGACGTAGAGCCAGTCGCCCCAGATGTCGCCGACGAGCCCGCCGACGGTGTGCCCGGCCTCGTCGCGTAGCACGAACGTCACCAGCAGATAGTCCCGCCGCCCGGTCTGCTCGACGTTGTACGCGTCGATCGCGTCTTGCAGGAAGCGGACGTCAGCCTCGCGGGGTGGATCCTCCCGGAGCAGTCGCACCGGTCTCATCGAAGATCCTCCTGTGCGCCGCCGCGCGCGTGTTCAGTTATCACCGGTGACGCCGCCGCTGGAAAGTCGATCCGCCCGCGGGGCTCCGCGGTCTGGGGCATAATGCTGGCCGACACCGGGAGACTATACCGCGTCAGGAGGAGGCCGTCATGGCGGAGATGGTGAAGCGGGTCGATTACTTCTACATCCAGGTGCCGGACAAGCCCGGCGAAGGGGCGCGCGCGCTGAGCGTGCTGCAGGAGGCGGGCGTCAACCTGCTGGCGTTCTCCGGCTTCCCCGAGGGCCGGCGCGCCCAGCTCGACTTCGTCCCCGAGGATCCCGCCGCGTTCAAGCAGGCGGCCAAGGCGGCGGGGTGGAAGGTGACGGGGCCCAAGCGCGCCTTCCTGGTCCAGGGCGAGGACCGGGTCGGGGCCATCGCCGACATCGTGCACAAGCTCTCGGAGGCGGGGGTCAACATCGTCGCCATCGACGCCGTCTGCGCGGGCGGCAGCCGCTTCGGCGCGATCCTCTGGGTGGACCCGCGCGCCTTCGTCCGCGCCGGCAAGCTGCTCGGCGCGCAGTGAGCCGGAGGGGGCCGTCGAGGCCCCTCCGATTCCCAGGAGCGCGTCGGACCAACCTCAGTTCGAGCGCCGGCTCTGCCGGCGCAACCCGGGGGGCAGGTTTGGAAGGGCGAACGGTAGTCGCGTGTGGCGGGCGGGTGGCGCAGGGCGCAGCCCCCGCGGGGCCGGCTCCGTCACCCACTCGCCCGAACGCCGCGCTGCGCGCGGCGGACGGGAC
>JACQCN010000345.1 GCA_016201575.1 Candidatus Rokuibacteriota bacterium
CATGCGTTGTCGGAGCGAGCGCCAGTGTAGCACGCGGTGGTAGCGCCGCGCAGGAGCCACGACGTGGCTCCACTCTCTACCCCCCGCCGCGCCCATCGAGCCCGGATGTCGTCGTCACCAATTCCTCACCGGATGACCTCGTCGGCGCGCATCAGGACCGACTCCGAGATCGTGAGTCCCTGCGCCTTCGCCGACTTCAGGTTTACGACGAGCTCGAACCGCGTGGGCTGCTCCACGGGCAGGTCACCCGGCTTGGCGCCCTTCAGGATCTTCAGGTACCCGATCCTTGGGATCTTTCCGCGATCCTGCCCGAACGTTCCGACCGGCATCGCGAGCACGGCGAGAACCAGCGCGATCACGCGAAGTCCGACGCGGGGCCGGTGCCACTCCATGCCTGGCGTGGCTCGCCTACCCGCGTTGCCCATACCGGGCGATCGTGTCCTCGTTCAGCTCTACACCGAGCCCCGGCTTGTCCGGGACGTGGACGTAGCCCTCGCGGTCGATCCGCAGCGGCTCGGTCACGGGCGCGCTGAAGAGGGAGAAGGGCGCGACGGGCGGGTCGTGGAGGTACTCGAGGTAGAGCCCCTGCGGATGGGCGACCGCCAGGTGCAGGCACGCCGTCACCCCGAGGCCGTTGTAGCCGTTGTGCGGCGCGTAGGGCTTGTCCCACGCCTCGGCCATGGCGAGGATCTTCCGCGTCTGGGTGATGCCGAGATACGCGGGGTCGGCCTGCAGGATGTCGTAGGCGCCGTGCTCGAGGATCGCGCGGAATTCGTGGAGCCCCATGTTGAACTCGCCCCCGGCGATCGGGATGTCGACCTCGGCGGCCAGCCGTCCCAGGTCGGCGTAGTGGTGGCGCCAGAGCGGCTCCTCCAGCCACACGACGCCGAGCTCCTCGAGGGCCCGCGCCGTCTCCACCGCGCGCTGGTACGTCCACTTCGGCCACGGGCCCGGGCTCGGAATGCTGAACGTCTGGTTGGCGTCGACCATGATCTCCATCCGGTCGCCGACCGCCTTGCGCACGGCTTCCACGAGCGCGACGTCCTCCCGGAGCGTCCAGTTGTGGAGGCGGAGCTTCATCGCGGTGAAGCCTTCCTCCAGGTAGCGGAGCGCATCCTCGGCGCGCCGCTCGGGCGTGCCCACCTCGCAGGTGGCGGCGTACGCCTTGATCTTCGTCCGGTCGCCGCCGAAGAGCCGGTAGAGCGGCTGGCCGCACGCCTTGCCGATGATGTCCCAGAGGGCGATGTCGACGAAGAAGGCGCCGCCCGCGTTCTGGAGGACCTGGTGGTGGTACTCGAGCGCGAAGGGATCCTTGCCCACCATGTAAGGCGCGATGCGCTGCTCGATGTGCGAGACGAACGAGTGGCCGGCGGCGTAGCCGGTGATGCCCTCGTCGGTATGGACCTTCACGAGCACGTCCGACCAGGCGCGCTGGTGAAGGCCCGGGCCCCAGGCGGGGCGCAGGCCGGGCTCGGGCAGCGGGATCTCGACGCGGAGCGCCTCGACGCGGGTGATCTTCACGGGGCCTCCTCCGGCCGGGCGGGCGCTACCCCTTGACCGATCCCGCCGTCAGGCCGGAGACATAGTAGTCGAGGAAGAACACGTAGCAAATCACGATGGGGACGCTGGCGAGCACCGCGCCCGCCATCAGCGAGCCCCAGTAGTAGATGTCGCCGCGGATCAGGTCCGCCGTCACCCCGACCACCGCGGTCTTGTTCGCCGTCTGCGACACGAACGTCAGCGCGTAGATGAACTCGTTCCAGGTGAGCGTGAAGCCGAAGAGCGTCGCGCACACGATGCCGGGCACGGCCATCGGCAGCGCGATCCGCAGCAGCGCCTGCATCCGGCTCGCCCCGTCGACGAGCGCGCACTCTTCCATCTCCCGGGGCACGGTCCGGAAGTAGCCCATCAGAAGCCACGTGGAGAACGGGACGAGGAAGGTCGGGTAGGTCACCACCAGCGCCCAGATCGTGTCGGCGATGCCGAGCCACACCACGACGCGGGAGAGCGGCAGGAAGAGCAATGTCGGCGGCACCAGGTAGGTGATGAACACGGCGGTGCCGAAGCCGCCGACGCCGGCGAACCGGAGGCGGGCGAGACTGTAGCCCGCGGGGATCGAGATTGCCAGCGACACGCCGGTGGCGAGGACGCTGATGACCAGGCTGTTGCGCATCCAAACCAGGAAGTCCGTACGCTCGAGCAGGAACCGGTAGTGATCGGCGATCGCGCCCCGCTGGATCCAGAGCGGCGCCGACGCGAGGCTGTACAGCTCGGCGTTGGACTTCAGCGAGGTGACGACCATGAAGTAGAAGGGGAAGAGCGCGAAGAAGACGAAAGGCACGAGGTTGCCGTAGGCCCACGCGGCCGACCGGATGCGCGCGCCCCGCCCGCGGACCCCCGTCGTCATTCCCGGCGGATGTAGCGCAGCTGAAGGAACACGACCACGCCGAGCATCGGGAAGAGGAAGAGCGAGATCGCCGCCCCCTGCCCGAGGTTGCCGCCCTGGAGCCCCACCTGGTAGGCGAGCGTGGCGAAGAGGTGCGTGGTGTTGACGGGGCCTCCCCGCGTCAGCACGTAGACGATGTTGAAGTCGCTGAAGGTGAAGATCGTCGAGAACAGGATGACGACGGCCAGGACCGGCCGCAGCAGCGGCAGGGTCACGTAGCGGAACCGGCCCCACGCCCCCGCCCCGTCCACCTCGGCGGCCTCGTAGTGCTCGCGCGGGATCGCCACCAGGCCGGCGAGGACGGTGATCGCGAAGAAGGGCAGGCCCCGCCACACGTTGACCGCGATCACCGCCGCCATCGCGTAGGCGGGCACGCCGAGCCAGTTCGGTCCGGGCGGGTTGAGGAGCCCGAGCCGGATCCCGGTCCAGTTCACCACGCTGTAGAGGGAGTCGAACATCCACCACCAGCCGAGCGTGGAGAGCGCGGTGGGGATCACGAACGGCAGCAGCACGGCGCCCCGGATCAGCCGCTTCCCGCTCAGGTTCCGGGCGAGCAGGAGCGCGAGCCAGACCCCGAGGACGGTCTTGAGCGTCAGCGCGATGCCGGTGAAGACGAAGGAGTTGCGGACGGTCTGCCGGAAGACGTCGTTGCCGAGGATCTCGCGGAAGTTGGCGAGCCCGACGAACCGCCCCGGCGAGCCCACCCAGTAGTCGGACAGGCTCAGGTAGACCGCCATCAGGAACGGGTACGCCACCAGACACGCCAGCAGGACCAGCGCGGGGAGGATCAGGCCGTAGCCGAAAACGTGCTCCTGCTCCCACCACCGGCGCACGCGCCCGAGCCGGCCCCCTCCGGTGACCGCCGTCGCGTCGAGGACGCCGGGGCCGACGGCCATGCTACGCGGCCTTGAGCTGCCCCTTCACCGCCTGGGCGACCTGATCCTGCGCCCACTCCATCGCGCGCCGGGCCGGCATTCCGCCGACCGCCTTGGCGACCATGTCCGCCAGGATGAAGTTGTTGTCGATCCGCTGCACGGCGTCGGAAGGTTTGGCGGGCCAGCCCCGCGGGTGCGCGAACTCGGCCTCCTTCGGCAGCATCGCGAGCTTCGGGTTCTGGAGCCAGATCGGATGATCGGCGAAGGACCGGAGCGGCGGGTGATTGAACGCGTTGGACGCGACGACCCAGGCGTCGAAGTTCTCCTTGCGATACAGGAAGCGGATGAAGTCCTTGGCGAGGGCGGTGTTCTTCGAGAACTTCCAGATCCCGAGGCCGACGATCGGCGGCGCGGAGTGGATCCCCGCCGGCCCCGCGAGGCTCCGGTGGTGGTTGAGATCGTCGGCGATGGGCAGCCTGTTGGCGAGGGCGGAGTTGTACGGGCTGATCGGGTTGTGGATCCAGGAGCCCTTGCCGGAGAGGATGAAGCGATTGTTGGAGGCGTCGTCCCACGAGAGCACCTCGGGCTCCATCGCCTCCGCGAACAGTTCCTTGTACCACTCGATGACCTGCGCGGTCCGGTCGGAGTTGATGGCGGGCGTCTTGCCGTCGGCCTCGAGGACTTTGGCGCCGTAGGACCATGTGACCGACCAGTAGGTCGAGTGGGCGTCGTTGCAGTGGCTGATCGCGATGCCTACCGGGTGTCCCTGCCTCTTGAGGATCTTCCCGTCGCGGAGCAGATCCGCCCACGTCTTCGGCGGCTCGAGGCCGGCCGCCTTGAAGTGCGCCTGGTTGTAGGTGCCGGGGAAGGAGATCCAGAACCACGGCACCGCGCGCCAGCCCGAGCCGGTCCTGGCGGACTCGGCGGCGAAGGGGTACCAGCCCCCGTACTTCCGGCCCAGCTCGTCGACGATGTCGCCGACGTCGGCGAGCATGCGCTCGTAGAGGAAGGGATTGGAGCCGGCGTTGATGATCATGTCGTGGCCGGCCTCCGCCTGGGCCTCCGCCGCGAACTTGGCCGGGAGCTGGAGGTGCGCGATCGTGTCGACGCGCACCGCGACGCCCGCCTGCTTGCCGAACACCTCCGCCTGCCGGCGCAGCTCGTCGTCGGAGGCAGGCACGAAGTGGTTCCAGCTGAGGAAGGTCAGCTCGCGCTTCTGGGCGACGGCGGGGGCGCGTCCCGAGGCGAGCCAGGCCATCCCGGCGGCCGACGCAGCGGCGGTCTTCAGGAACTGGCGGCGATCGACACGAGCGCTCATGGGAATGCCCTCTTCTCGCGAGTGTGGACCGATTGTTCGAGCGCCGGCTTCGCCGGCGCCATCCCGGGGGGAGGTTCGGAAGGGGGGTACCGCCCCCCACCGAGGAAGCTCATGGGCCACTCCTTTCGCTGGACGTCCAGAGGCCAAGCGGGAAGTGGCTCCTTGTACTGCCGGCGCCGGGGGTTGTCAAGCGGCCGGCGCGGCCGGCCGCGGCGGGATCACCCCTTGACCTCGCGCAGCAGCTCGCGCGCGATCAGGAACTTCATGATCTCGTCGGAGCCGGCCCCGATCCGCATCAGGCGCGCGTTGCGGAAGAGCGCCTGGATGGGGAAGTCCGTCGTGTAGCCCGCGCCGCCCAGGACCTGCATGGCGTCGTCGACGATCTTCCACACCGCCTCGGCGACGAAGAGCTTGGTGACCGCGGACTCCCGCTGGGCGGACAGGCCGGCCTCGAGCATCTTGGCCGTGCGGTAGGTGACCTGGCGGGCGGCGTCGAGCTGGGCGTACATCTCCGCGAGCCTGAAGCTCACGCCCTCGAACATGGCGATCGGCTGCTTGAACTGCACGCGCTTCGTCGCGTACTCGGCGGCGACCTCCAGCGCCCGCCGCGCCCCGCCGAGGGCGCCCATGCAGTACGTCACCCGCTCGGTGTCCAGCTCGTCCATCAGCACGTGGTAGCCGCCGTTGAGCGGTCCCAGGAGGCTGTCCGGCGGGACGTCGACCTCCTCGAAGTCGATCCAGACGTTGTCCATCCAGTCGGCCATGATGACCTCGTCGAGCTGGCGCCGGATGCGCACGCCCGGGTGATCCATGGGCACGATGAAAGCCGACATGCCCTTGTGCGGGTGCGTTCCCTGGTCCGTGATCGCGAAGAGCGTCAGGTAGTCGGCGAGCCCGCCGCCGGTGATGAATCGCTTCTGGCCGTTGATCACCCAGCGGTCGCCCCGCCGCACGGCGCGCGTCTGCATCCGCGAGGTGTCGCTGCCGACCTGGGGCTCGGTGATCGCGAGCGCCGCCAGCTCCTCGCCGGCGATCCGCGGCGGGAGGTGGCGCCGCTTCTGGGCCTCCGTCCCGAAGCGGAGGATCGAGATCGTCCCCAGCGTGAGCGTGACGGACCGGATGACGTCGCCCGGGTGGCCCGCCGCCGCCAGCTCCTCGTCGATGATGCACTCGGCGACGACGCCGCGCCCGTTGCCGCCGTAGGTCTCGGGGAAGAGCGCCCCTGTCATCCCAGCCTCCGCGAGCAGCCGCAAGTAGTCGCGGGCGATGCCGCGGAGCCGGCTCCGGCGCTCGGCGCCCGCGCAGCGCGCCTTGATCGCCTCGACCGACCGGTGCGCCTCCGCGGCCCGGGGCAGGATCTCGCGCTGCGCGAAGGCCCGCGCCTCCTGCATCAGCCCGCGCTCCGCGTCGGTATAGAGGTGGGTCTGCCCGCGCGAGACGGACCAGCCGCCCGGCATCGTGATGTCGTCGAGCGTGATCGCGCGGAAGAGATCCGGGTCGAGCGTCATGGGGCGAGCAGCTCGCTCACCGTCGCGAACCGGAAGCCGCGCTCGCGGAGCCCGGCGAGCATCGCCGGCAGCGCCGCCAGCAGGCGCTCCGGCGCCCGCGGCGTCCCCTCGGCGTCGTGCAGGTCGACGATGGCGCCGGGATGGGCGCGCCGCACCACGCGGGCCGCCTGGGTCCGCGCGTCGATCGGCCGCAGCCCTTCCGGCTGGATCGACCAGAACACGCAGCGCGCCCCGACCCGGCGCAGCGCGGGGAACATCGCGGCGTTGACCGCGCCCCACGGCGG
>JACQCN010000035.1 GCA_016201575.1 Candidatus Rokuibacteriota bacterium
ACCCGCCGGCGAGCCCCCCAGCACCCGCGCCGGCAGAGGGACCGAGAGCCCCGCGGCGATGCCGGCGGGCCCGCGGGTCCTGGCGCGGCAGCCGCTCCAGCCGTCCTCGCTCGATACCCCACTCGCTGCGGGCGTCTGGGGCTGCTCGCCGCGCCACCCGCTGGCGAGGTGACGGCTTCCGCGGCCACATCCGGCGCGGCACCGGCGCGAGTCATCGATTCCTGTCATTCATTGTTCGTGCCCGTCATTCGCGCGCCTCGAGGGGTCGTCCGCTCATTCGTACATCATGAAGGCGCGGCGGCGGCGGAGGTAGAGGAGGAGGGCGCGCTTCCAGGCGCGCTCGATCGCGAAGAGGTCGTCGCCCCGCTCGATCTGCTGGCGGATCCGGTCGGTGCCGAGCAGGATGTCGATCGGCAGTTTCTCGTGCTCGAACTCGTAGGGCGGTTGCCTCCACTGGAACTGGCCCGGCGCCTGGCGGCGCGCCGTCATGATCTCGGCCACGCCCGCGAGGAAGGGCTTGAAGCGCTTTGCATCGGTCACGTGGACCTGCACGCCGCCGCACGGCTCGCCCGCCCACTTGTGGAAGGTCGGGATGAAGCGCGCCGGCCGGAAGTGGACGCCCGGCAGCGCCAGCTCGTTGAGCGCGTCGGCGTAGCGATGAGTGTCCAGGTAGGGCGCGCCGATCCACTCGAACGGCCGCGTGGTGCCGCGGCCCTCCGAGAGGTTGGTGCCCTCGATCAGGCAGCCGCCGGGGTAGACCTTCGCGGTGTCGGGCGTCGGCATGTTGGGCGAGGGCGGGACCCAGGGCAGCCCGGTGTCCTCCCAGAGCATCCGCCGCTCCCAGCCCCGCATCGTCGACACGGTCAGGTCGCACGTGATGCCGTGCTCGAGGATGAGCCGGCGCGCCAGCTCGCCGATGGTGAAGCCGTGGCGGGCCGGGAGCGGGTAGAGCCCGACGAACGAGGCGAAGGCCGGGTCGGGCAGGTTGCCCTCGACGCGCTCGCCGCCGAGCGGGTTCGGGCGGTCGAGGACGATCACGCGGACGCCGGCTTTCGCGCACGCCCGCATGGCGAGGGCCAGCGACCACACGAAGGTGTAGTAGCGGGCCCCCACGTCCTGGAGGTCCACGACGAGGGCGTCGAGCCCGTCCAGCATCTCCGGCGTCGGCGCGCGCCGCTCGCCGTAGAGGCTCCAGACGGGGAGGCCGGTCACGGGGTCCGTGGTGGTCGCGATCTCCGCGTGGTCCTGCGCGGCGCCCCAGATCCCGTGCTCCGGGGCGAAGAGCCGCACGAGCTTCGCCCCGCGCACGTCGGCGAGGAGCGGGGCGGCGTGGGCGAGATCGCGGGTGACGGAGGCCTGATGGGCGAGGAGCCCGAAGCGCTTGCCGCGCAGGAACGCCAGGTGCCGGCCGAGCAGGACCTCCAGCCCCGATTCCACGCGCATTCCGAGCGCATAGTAATATGGCCGGCGGCATGGCGGGGCGGATTCGCTACGAGCGGTTGCCGACGGAGGGCGCGAATCCCGCCAGCCGCGACCTCGACCGCCTCTCGCCGCTCCAGATCGCGCGCCTGATGAACCGCGAGGACCGCCGCGCGGTGGCGGCGGTCGGCCGCGTCGCCCGCGACATCGCCGCGGCCGTCACGCTGATCGTGGACGCCCTCGGCCGCGGCGGTCGGCTCGTCTTCGTGGGCGCCGGCACGAGCGGTCGCCTCGGCGTCCTCGAGGCCGCCGAGTGCCCGCCTACCTTCAACACGCCGCGCGCGCTTGTCCAGGCCGTGATGGCGGGCGGCTGCGGGTCCGTCTTCCGCTCGCGCGAGGGCGCCGAGGACAACGCGCGCGACGCCGTCCGGCGGCTCCGCGGCACGGCCCGGCGCGGCGACGTGGTGGTCGGCGTCTCCGCGAGCGGGGTCACGCCGTTCGTGCGCGCCGCGCTCGGCGAGGCGCGGAAGCGCGGGGCCCGCACGGTGCTCGTCGCCTGCAACGCCTCGGCGTCGCTCCGGGGCGCTGCCGACTTGGTGATCGCGCCGTCGCCGGGGCCCGAGGTGCTGGCCGGCTCGACGCGCCTCAAGGCGGGCACGGCGACCAAGCTCGTCCTCAACACGCTCACGACCGCCAGCATGGCGCGGCTCGGCAAGGTCTACGGCAACCGGATGGTCGATCTCCAGCCGCGGTCGCGGAAGCTGCGGGAGCGGGCGATCCGGCTGGTGGCCGAGATCGCGGGCGTCCCGCCCGCGCGGGCCGCCCGCGCGCTCACGGCTGCGGGCAACGTGAGGCTTGCAGCAGTAGTGGCGCGCTACGAGGTGAGCCGGCGTGCGGCCGCGCGACACCTCAAAGCGAGCGGTCGTGACCTGCGGGTGGCTCTGCGCCGCGCTCCACGTTAGACTCCGCTACTTTACGACTTTCAGCTTTGTCCCCCGCCTTGACTTGCCGGACCACTTGGGTCCGCCGCCTATTCTCCTCTTTCGATCGTCGCTCGGACGGCCCCAACTGGCTCGCTGCCGCACGCTCTTTGCCATGTCCTCTCCCTCCTTCGGAGCAGCGTTCCGCCTCTATGGCCCTTCCCGAAGCTTCAACCTCGACGCGACCGCCCGCTCAGGAGTGGGAGGGGCCCGCCGAGTCCTCGAAGCGCGTGGGGGTCTTGCCGCGCAGGAAGTCGAAGTCGACGCCCTCGTTGGCCTGCAGCACGTGGTCGAGGAAGAGCTTGCCGTAGCCGCGCGCGTAGTGGGGCTCGCGGGGCGTCCAGGCCGCCCGCCGCCGCGCCAGCTCCGCGTCGCTCACGCGCAGGGTGAGCGTCCGGCGCGGCACGTCCAGCTCGATCTCGTCGCCGTCCCGCACGAGATCGGCGCGGCGCCCCACTCGGGCATGCCGGGCGCGCCCTTCGGGCCGACACGCTTGAGCACGAGCACGCTCGTCTCGTCCACCGGGAGGCTCGGGTCGTCGATGCGCGCGTGCAGGTCCGCGTGATCCTCGAACACCACCGCCTTGCCCCGGTGGGTGAGCAGGTGCGGCGAGGCGGCGGACTGCTTGAGGACGGCGCCGTCGGGGCAGAGGTTGCCGGTGAGGATCACGAGGCCGCCTTCCCTGGAGATCGGCACCTCGATCGACCGGATCACGTCCTCGTTCCAGCAGGCGGCGTTCCGCACGTTCTCGGCGATCGTCTTGCCCGTCACCGTGGCGGCCTGCCCGTGGAGCAGCGGGAGCAGGCTCCGCATCACCGCCGGGATGCCGCCTGCGTAGAAGAAATCCTCCATCAGGTACTTGCCCGAGGGGCGCACGTTGAGCAGGAAGGGCGTGGTCCGGCTGAGCTCGTCGAAGCGCGCCAGCGGGAGCGGGACGCCGGCCCGTCCGGCGAGCGCGACCAGGTGGATGATCGCGTTGGTGCTGCCGCCGATGGCCATCTCCACGCGGATCGCGTTGTCGAAGGCCTCGGCCGTGAGCACCTGGGAGGGCCGGGGCCCGCCGGCCAGCGCCATCTCGACGGCCCGGCGGCCGCTCAGCTCGGCGAGGGCGTAGCGGCGCGCGTCGACGGCGGGGATGGCCGCGTTGCCGGTGAGGGTCATGCCGAGCGCCTCCGCCATCGACGCCATCGTGGAGGCGGTCCCCATCACCATGCAGTGGCCGGACGAGCGGCTCATGCACGACTCGGCCTCGCAGAACTCCTCCTCGGTGAGCCGACCCGCGCGCCGCTCGGTCCACAGGCGCCAGAGGTCGGTGCCCGAGCCCAGCTCTTCCTCGCGCCACCGCCCGTTGAGCATCGGCCCGCCCGTGAGCATGATGGCGGGGACGTCGGCGGAGGCCGCGCCCATGAGCATGGCGGGCGTGGTCTTGTCGCAGCCGGAGAGCAGCACGACCGCGTCCAGGGGATAGGCGCGGATGCACTCCTCGACGTCCATGGCCATGAGATTCCGGAAGAGCATCGCCGTGGGCTTCATCAGGACCTCGCCCAGCGAGATCGTGGGGAACTCCATGGGGAACCCGCCCGCGCTCCACACGCCGCGCTTCACGGCGTCGGCCACCTGCCGCAGGTGCGCGTTGCAGGTGGTCAGCTCCGACCAGGAGTTGGCGATGCCGATGACCGGCCGGCCGTCGAACACCACGTCGGAGAAGCCCTCGCTCTTGGTCCACGAGCGGTGAGCGAACCCGTCCAGGTCCTGCCGGCCGAACCAGTTGCGGCTGCGGAGTGGCTGTGCTGTCATGGGGAGCCTCATGTGGACAGGGGCAAAAGATACCATACGCGAGGGAGGAGCTATGCGGCTCCAGGGGAAGGTTGCGATCGTGACGGGAGGCGGCAGCGGCATAGGGCGCGGCATCGTGCTGGCGATGGCGCGGGAGGGCGCCGACGTGGCGATCCCGGACATCCAGGTCGTGAACGCCGAGAAGGTCGCGCAGGAGGTCCAGGCGCTCGGGCGCAAGGCCTTCGCGCTGAAGACCGACGTCACCAGCGCGGCGGACGTGAAGACCATGATCGACCGCACGCGCGACACGCTCGGGAAGATCGACATCCTCGTCAACAACGCGGGGATGGCCTCGCCCCCCGGCATGCCGTTCACCAACAACACCGAGGAGGACTGGGACAGGGTCTACGCCGTCAACGTCAAGTCCATCTTCCTCACCTGCAAGGCGATCGCGCCCTACCTGCTCGAGCGCAAGGCCGGCCGCATCGTCAATATCGCCTCCATCGCGGGGCCGATCTCGGCCCTGACCATGCCGCCCTACTCGGTCTCCAAGATGAGCGTGATCACGTTCACCCGCATCGTGGCCAAGGAGCTGGCGCCCCACGGCATCACCGTCAACGCGATCTGTCCCGGCGTGCTGTGGACGCCGTTCTGGGAGAACCTCGCCGCCCACCTCGCCAAGACCAACCCGGCCTTCGCGGGGATGACGGCACGCCAGGTCTTCGACAAGCGGGTCACCGACATCGTGCCGATGAAGCGCGAGCAGCACCCGGAGGACATCGGCTGGACGGCGGTCTTCCTGGCCTCCGAGGAGGCGCGCAACATCACCGGCCAGGCCATCAACGTGGACGGCGGCTGCGTGATGCAGTGAGGCAGGCCGCTGAAAAACACCCGATCAACTCGGGCCTCGCCTCGCCGCGGGCTCGCAACAGCCTCGCTGACGCGGCTCGGCTCGAACTTCGGTCGTTCGCTCGGTCGCTCCTCCCCGGCAGGCGTTATGTGGCATACGCCTCGGTCGTCGCTCTCTCGCTGCCTCGCATCTGGGCCGTTTTGAGCGGCCTGCGGCGCGAGGTCGGCGGCTGGTAGAATCGGGGCGCCATGGACTTCGACTTCTCTACGCCGGAAGAGGCGTTTCGCAAGCGCGTGCGGGCCTGGCTCGAGGCCAACGTGCCCGACGACCTGCGCGGGCGCAGCTTCACCGCCACGCGGGCCGACCCCGAGGCCGTGCAGCGCCTGCGCGGCTGGCAGAAGAAGATGTACGAGGCGGGCTTCGTGGGGATGGACTGGCCCCCCGAGTTCGGCGGCCGCGGCGCCTCCGTCCTCGAGCAGATCATCCTCTACGAGGAGATGGCGCGGGCGGAGGCCCCGCAGTTCGTCAACCGCGGCGGCGTCTCCATGCTGGGGCCGACGCTGATGGCGCACGGCACCCCGGCTCAGCAGAAGCGGTTCCTCCCGGCCATCCTCACCGCCGAGGAGATCTGGTGCCAGGGCTTCTCCGAGCCCAACGCGGGCTCGGACCTCGCCAACCTCCAGACCCAGGCGGTCCTGGAGGGCGTCCACGTCGTCGTGCACGGCCAGAAGGTGTGGACGAGTATGGCCCACGTCGCCGACTGGTGCTTCGCCCTCGTGCGGACGGACCGCGCGGCGCCCAGGCACAAGGGCATCACGTTCCTGCTCGTCGACATGAAGAGCCCGGGCATCACGGTGCGGCCGCTCCGGCAGCTCACGGGCGAGGCCGAGTTCAACGAGGTCTTCTTCGACGGGGTCCGCGTGCCGGCCGAGAACGTCGTAGGGCGCGTCAACCAGGGCTGGAGCGTGGCCATCACCACGCTCGCCTACGAGCGCGACCTGCTCACGTTCATCCGCCACATCAGCCTGCGGAACGCGCTCCAGCGCCTGGTCGTGCTGGCGAAGCGGACGGGGCGGGGAACGGACCCCGTGCTCCGGCAGCGGATCGCCGCCCTCGCGATCGGCGAGCAGTGCCTCCGGCTGAACGGCTACCGGAGCCTCACCCGGATCCTCCGCGGCGGGGCGCCGGGGCCCGAGGGCTCCACGGCGAAGCTCTACTGGAGCCACCTCGACGAGGAGCTGGCGGCGACGGCGTGCGAGGTGATCGGGCTCTACTCCCAGCTCGCCGAGGGCACGGAGTGGGCCCCCGACGGCGGGCAGTGGGAGTTCTACGAGCTCCTGGCGCGGGCGAGCGGCATCCGGGCCGGCACGTCCGAGATCCTCCGCAACATCCTGGGCGAGCGGGTACTCGGCCTGCCAAAGGACTGAGCGTGGCCAGCGACGTGCTCTCACCCATCGCAGCGGCGTTTCGAGCGCCGGCGGTGCCGGCGCGGTCCGGCGGGGGGAGGTTCGGAAGGGGGGCACAGCCCCCCTCCGAGTCGATCCTGGGCGAGCGGGTGCTCGGCCTGCCAAAGGACTGACGATGAATCCGACCGCGGACACCGATCTGCTCTACGAGGTGAAGGACCGGGTCGCCACCATCACGCTGAACCGGCCCGACAAGCTCAACGCCTTCACGGGGCCGATGATCACGGCCTGGGCCCGGGCGCTGCAGGAGGCCCAGCAGGACGACAACGTCAACGTCGTCGTCGTGACCGGCGCCGGCCGCGCCTTCTGCGCCGGCGGCGACGTGGCGCGGATGGGCGAGGGCGAGCCGAGCCCCCTCGACCACAAGAACGAGCTGTGGGAGCACATCCACCGCGTCCCCCGGACGCTGGAGGCGATGGACAAGCCCGTGATCGCGATGGTGAACGGGGTCGCGGTGGGGGCCGGCATGGGCATGGCGCTGATGTGCGACCTCCGGATCGCCTCCGACGAGGCGCGCTTCTCCACGGGCTACGTCAAGGTCGGCCTCGTGCCCGGCGACGGCGACACCTACTTCCTGCCGCGACTGATCGGCACCGCGCGGGCGCTCGAGCTCCTGTGGACGTCCGACTTCGTCGACGCCATCCACGCCGAGCGCCTGGGCATCGTGAACCACGTCGTGCCCGCCGCGGAGCTGCGGGAGTTCACCTACGGCCTCGCCGCCCGGATCGCCGAGGGGCCCCAGGTCCCGATCCGGATGATCAAGCGCCTCGTCTACCAGAGCCTGCGGCTCGACCTGCGCACCCACCTCGACCTCGTGTCCTCCCACATGGCGGTCGTCCGCCAGACGGCCGATCACGCCGAGGGGGTGCGCGCCTTCAAGGACAAGCGGCCGCCCAAGTTCCGGGGGCGCTGAGCGCGCGGCCCGGCCGATGGTCGGCGACGTCCTGATCGTCGAGGACGAGCCAGACATCCGGCGGCTGGTCGTGCTCACCCTGGAGCGCGAGGGGTTCCGCTGCCGCGCCGCGGCCACCGGCACCGAGGCGCTGCGCGAGGTCAAGGCGAAGGTGCCCGACCTCGTGGTGCTGGACCTGATGCTCCCGGAGGTGGACGGCCTCGAGGTGTGCCGCCGCCTCCGCGCCGACCGCGTCACCTCCGCGCTGCCCATCATCATGCTGACCGCGAAGGCTGACGAGGTGGACCGCGTGGTGGGGCTGGAGATGGGCGCGGACGACTACCTCGTCAAGCCCTTCTCGCCGCGGGAGCTGGCCGCCCGCGCGCGCGCACTCCTCCGGCGGGTCCGCCAGCGGGAGACGCCCCGCGCGCTAAGCGTGGGAACCCTCACGCTCGACGCCGACCGGCACCTGGTCACCGCGGGCGGCCAGGCCGTCCCTCTCACGCCGAAGGAGTTCGACCTCCTCCAGGCCCTGCTCGAGTCCGCCGGCCGCGTGCTGTCCCGGGAGCAGCTGCTGGCCCGCGTCTGGGGCTATGCGCGCGCCGACGAGATCGAGTCGCGCACCGTGGACGTGCACGTCCGCCGGCTGCGCGCGAAGCTCGGGGCCGAGGGCCGGCGCATCGCCACGCTCAAGGGCGTCGGCTACCGGTTCGAGGCCGAGTGATCGCGCGCCTGCTCGACCTCCTCCGCCGGCGCATCGCCCTCAAGCTGGCCGTCACGCTGGTGGGCTTCGTCCTGGTGTCGATCCTCGCCGCCGGCTTCTACCTTGACCGGGCGCTCGAGGCCTTCGCCGTCGAGTCGCTGGAGGCCCGGCTCGTCACCGCCGGCCGGTTCCTGCACGACGAGACGCTGGCGCTCGTGAAACGCCGCGCGGAGGCGCCCGCGATCCACGTCTTCGCCGCGCGGGCGGCCCGGCTCGGTGAGGTCCGGGTCACCGTGATCGCGCCCGACGGCCGGGTGCTGGGGGACTCGGACGTCGCCCTCGCCGACCTGCCCCGCGTCGAGAATCATGCCGGGCGCCCGGAGGTGCGCGACGCCCTGGCCGGCCGCGTCGGCCGCGACCGCCGCACGAGCGCGACGATCGGCGCGCCGCTGTTCTACGTGGCGCTGCCCGTGCGCGACAGGGCCGCCGTGGTGGGGGTGCTGCGGCTGGCGCTGCCGCTGTCGGCGGTCACGGCGTCCTACGCCGATCTCCACCGGGTGATGCTCCTGGGCGCGGCCGTCGCCCTCCTCGCCGCGCTGGCCATCGGCGTCTTCGTGGCGCACCGGCTCACGAGCCCGGTGGTGCACATGCTGGCGGCGGCCCGGGCGATGAGCGAGGGCAACTTCTCGGTGCGCGCCCCCGTGCGCTCGCCGGACGAGATCGGGGTGCTCGGGCGCGCGCTCAACGCGCTCGCCGCCCGGCTGCGCGAGCAGATCCAGGACCTGGAGGAGGAGCAAGCCAAGACGCGGGCGATCCTCGAGGGGATGGTCGAGGGCGTGATCGCCGTTGACGGCCACGACCGCATCGTCGCGATGAACGAGCGCGCGCGGACGATCTTCGAGCTGGGAGCGACGCGGGCCGAGCGGAAGCCGTTCCTGGAGGTGATCCGTAACGCCGACCTGCACCGGATCTTCCGGGAGAGCCGCACGGCGGCGGCGCCGGGGACGACCATCCGGCGGGAGCTGCGCCTGTCCACGCCGGTCGAGCGGACGCTGGCCGTGCACGCCGCGCCCCTGCGCTTGGCCGGCGCCGAGACCGGCGTCGTCATGGTCGTCAACGACGTCACCGCGCTCCGGCGCCTGGAGCAGGTCCGCACGGAGTTCGTCGCCAACGTGTCTCACGAGCTGCGCACGCCCCTCACGGCGATCCACGGGTACCTCGAGACCCTGCTCGCCGGCGCCCTCGACGAGCCCGAGAACGCCCGCAAGTTCCTCGAGATCGTGTTCCGCCACACCGAGCGCCTCGGCCGCCTCGTCAACGACCTCACCGACCTCTCCAACATCGAGCTCGGCAAGGTGGCGCTCGCCCTCGAGCCCGTGCCCGTCGACGAGGTGGCGGACTCCGTGCTCGCCATCATCGGGCCGCGGGCCGGGACCGGGCAGGTGACGCTCGGCGTCGACCTGCCTCGTGACCTGCCCCCGGTGTTCGCCGACCGCGATCGCCTCGCCCAGATCCTCATCAACCTCGTCGACAACGCCGTCAAGTACACGCCGGCGGGCGGCCGCGCCACGGTGTCGGCGCGGGTGACGGAGCCGGGCACGGTCGAGGTCGCGGTCGCCGACACCGGCGTGGGGATTCCTCCCGCCGACCTGCCCCGCATCACCGAGCGCTTCTACCGGGTCGACCGCACGCGCTCGCGGGAGCTCGGCGGCACCGGGCTCGGCCTCGCCATCGTCAAGCACCTGGTCATCGCCCACGGCGGCGACCTGCGGATCGAGAGCGAGCCGGGGCGCGGCACCACCGTCCGCTTCACGCTTCCGGCCAGCGGGTCCGACCGGGCCTGACCGCCCGCGACCCACGAAGCGGTCACCGAAGTTTTCGCCTGGCGTGATGGTCCCGTAACACGGCGGCGGGAGACTGTCGGCGTGCTCAGGGAAAGGCCCGTGTCCGTTCCACCGCGCGCCCGCGTGCTGGTCGTCGAGGACGAGGCCGACGTCGCGGAGCTGATCCGGTACAACCTCACCCGCGAGGGCTACAACGTCCTGGTTGCGTCCAGAGCGAGCTGCCGGCGCCGGCCATCGAGACCGTCCGCGGGGAGGGGTACCGGTTCCGCGAGCCCACCCGGGCGTAACCAAGCATCCACAAGAGGAGACGAGGGCATGAAGCGAGTCGGGATGGTCACTGCGGGCCTCGCGGTCGTCGCGCTGCTCGCCGGATACGGCGCCGCTGATGTCAAGCTCGACCCCCGGCTGGCGGCGTACAAGCCGGTGAGCGGGGTGAGCGGCAACCTGTCGAGCATCGGGTCGGACACGCTCAACAACGTGATGACGCTGTGGGCGGAGACGTACAATCGCTTCTACCCGAACGTGAAGATCCAGATCGAGGGCAAGGGCTCGTCGACGGCGCCGCCCGCCCTCATCGCCGGAACGGCCCAGCTCGGCCCGATGTCGCGGCCGATGAAGAGCAGCGAGATCGACGCCTTCGAGAAGAAGTTCGGCTACAAGCCCACGCAGATCCGCACCGCCGTCGACGCTCTCGCCGTGTTCGTGAACAAGGACAACGCGGTCAAGTGCCTGAGCCTCAAGCAGGTGGACGGGATCTTCTCGCGGAGCCGCCGGTTCGAGGGCGAGGACGTCACCCGGTGGAGCCACCTCGGGCTGACGGGGGACTGGGCGGCGCGGCCGGTCAGCCTCTACGGTCGCAACTCGGCGTCGGGGACCTACGGCTTCTTCAAGGAGCACGCGCTCAGGAACGGCGACTTCAAGAACTCGGTGAAGGAGCAGCCCGGCTCCGCGGCCGTCGTGCAGGGCGTGACCGTCGACCGGTTCGGCATCGGCTACAGCGGCATCGGCTACACGACCGCCGGCGTGCGGGCGGTCCCGCTCGCCGGGACCGAGGGCGGCAAGTGCGTCGAGCCGAGCGCCGAGAACGCCTACGCCGGCGTCTATCCCCTGGCGCGCTTCCTCTACGTGTACATCAACCGCGCGCCGGGCAAGCCGCTCGACCCCTTGATCCGAGAGTTCGTGAAGTTCGTGGTCTCCCGCGAGGGGCAGCAGGTCGTCCTGAGGGACGGCTACTTCCCGATCACGGCCCGGATCGCGTGCGAAGAGCTCGCGAAGGTCGAGTAGGTGTCCGTCGACGCCGAGACGCTGAAGGCGGGCGGGCCGGGCTCCGCGGCACGCCCGCTTGGCGTTTCCCGGCGCCGGATGGCGCGCCGGATCCTCGTCGACCGCGTGGCCGCGAAGCTCGTGGTCCTCGGCGGCGTCACCATCATCGGCGCTATCCTCGCCAT
>JACQCN010000346.1 GCA_016201575.1 Candidatus Rokuibacteriota bacterium
GCCGTCAGCCGCTCGTCCACATAGAGTCGCTTGAGCACGTCGGCGTCGATCGGCACGTAGGTGGGATGCATTCGCTATCATTCGGCCGCACCAAACACCCGTCAATGTCCAATCTTTCAGACACCACCTGACACAGCAGGTCGTGATCAACACGGTGACCGCGCGCTCCCGAGGCGGCCTGAATCGGAGGACGACCGCGCCGTTCTGTGCCAGAATTGGCTCCGATGGAGCGGTCGTTCACCGAGTCTGCATTTCTCCACTCCGGCCGGTTCATCTCTGATCCGTGAGCCTTCGAATTTTTACCCGGGGCCAGGCCTCCCGTTTCCACTGCTCAATGGCCGTGTCATCACGCTCGAGGGCGCGGGTCTCGGGTTTCTGCGGCGTCCACTCGAGCTGATGAGAAGCCGCCCGACATGGTCCGGATGGTAGTGCACGCCGAACGTCTTCCGAATGACGGCGGCAATCCGGCTGGTGGTCCAGAGCTCGGTGGCTTCTGCTCGGGGCGAGCGCGGGAAAGGGCGCGTTGGGCTCGATGGGCGGCGCTGGTGGGGATGAGGAGGAGCAATCTCGGCAGACGGATGCGAGCATCCTGGCCGGTGGGAGCGAGGAAGGTCTGAGTGTGAGGCTTTAGGTCAAGCGTCGGAACCCGGTGGGGACCGCGACGGTCGCGTAGCCGCGGACGGATCGTGGAGCCCCAGGCGCTCAAGCAGCGGGCCGAGGGTCTCCCCACGGATGTGGACGGCCACGATCCGGCGCCGGCCGCCGCAGCGAGGGCATAGAAGAACCTCGATGGCGAAGACGCGTTTGAGCCGAGCCGACCACGAAAGGCCCGACGAACGACGTCATCAGCACGTGGGGAGTCTGGGTCGCCCGGATCCCGCCGATGAGCGGAAGGGACAGCGCCGAGATCCGGCTGTGCTCGTAGCGCCAAGTCTCGCGCCCGTCGGGCCGGGAGCGATGGTTCGTGGCTCCCCGAGGAAGGACCGGGCCTCCGCCCGCGTGGTCCGGTTGATCTTGAGCTCCTTCCGGCCCGAGGGGCTGAACGGTTTCCCGATCTCGCCCTGCTCGGTCGCACACCCGACGAGACCGGCCAGGACGATCAGGATCACCGGGGTCACTCGCGCGGTCATCCGCGCCACTATACCGCGGCGCCCTGCTGCCGGGCGGCCCGTCTTGACGCTCGCCCCCGAAGGCGTCAATACTGACTGACACGAGCTTCCCGTTTCGTTCGTCGCACGAATCGTCAGGAGGCCAGACGGGTGGAGCGATCGTTCTCGGAAGACGTCAAGCAGCTCGGCTACGGCAGGGGCCAGGTCCTGCAGGGTGAGGGCATCCTCGCCATCACCAAGGCCGTGCTGCAGTCTGGCGTCTCCTATGTCGGCGGCTACCCGGGGGCGCCGGTGTCCCATCTACTGGACGTCATGGCCGACGCCGACGAGCCCCTCCTCAAGCCGATGGGCATCTACTTCGAGATGTCCGGCAGCGAGGCGGCGGCCGCCGCGCTCCTCGGCGCCTCCCTGAACTACCCGATGCGGGGCGTGGTGACGTGGAAGTCGGTCGTCGGCACCAACGTCGCCTCCGACGCGCTCTCCCACGTCGCCTCGGCCGGCGTGGTCGGGGGCGCGCTGATCGTGATCGGCGAGGACTACGGCGAGGGCGCCAGCATCCTCCAGGAGCGCACGCACTCGGCGGCGCTCAAGTCGAGCCTGCCGCTGCTCGATCCCCGGAACGGGCTCCAGTCCTTCGCCCGCTTCGTGGAGGAGAGCTTCGGCCTCTCCGAGGCGTGCAGCCAGCCCGTCCTCTTCAGCATCCGCATCCGCGCCGCCCACATGCGGGGCACGATGGTCTGCAAGGACAACGTCCGCCCGACGATCGGGACGCGGTCGCGCCTGGACCACCCGGTGTTCGCCCTCGAGAAGATCAACCTGCCGCCGTTCACGTACGCGATGGAGGCGCAGAAGTTCGAGCGCCGCCTCCCGGCGGCCCAGCGCTACATCCGCGAGCACGGGATCAACGAGCTGCGCCGGGGGACGGAGGAGTCGATCGGGATCGTCATGCCGGGCGGGCTCTACAACACCACCGCCCGCGCGCTCGCCCTCCTCGGCACCGCCGACCTCTACGGCGCCTCGCCGATCCCGCTCCTGATACTCAACGCGATCCACCCGCTGGCGCCCGAGGAGCTCCGGGAGTTCCTGCGCGGGAAGCGCCAGGTCCTGGTCGTCGAGGAGGGCATGCCGAACTACATCGAGCAGCAGGTGAAGGCGCTCGCCCACGACGAGCGGCTGCCGGTGGAGATCCACGGCAAGGATGTCTTCGGCCAGTACGGCGAGATGATCCCCCACGTCGTGCTGACGGGGCTCCGGAAGTTCCTGGCGATGGCCCCGGACACGTCCGTGGGCGGCGCGGCCGTCGAGCGGCGCTACGAGGCGCTGACCGCCCACCGCGCGCGCGTCCCGGCGGTGCTGCCCGTGCCCGTCGCCAAACGGCCGCCGACCTTCTGCACCGGGTGCCCCGAGCGCCCGGTGTTCAGCGCGATGAAGATCCTGCGGGCCCGGCAGCCGGAGGTCGGCGACACGCACGTCTCCGCCGACATCGGCTGCCACTCGTTCGGGACCCAGGCGCCCTTCAACGTCGGCAACACCATCCTCGGCTACGGGATGGGCCTCTCGTCGTCCAGCGCGGTGGCGCCGCTCTTCGGCAAGCGCGTGGCGTCGGTGATGGGCGACGGCGGGTTCTGGCACAACGGCCTCACCAACGGCGTCGCCAACGCCGTCTTCAACAAGCAGGACTCGGTGCTGGTGATCCTGGAGAACTTCTACACCTCCGCCACGGGCCAGCAGCACAACCCCTCCACGGGCAAGAACGCGCGCAACGAGGCCACGACGATGACGA
>JACQCN010000347.1 GCA_016201575.1 Candidatus Rokuibacteriota bacterium
CGGGCACCGGAACAGATTCGTCGCGCGGGGGCGTGTGATAGGCTAGCCCGAGCCAGCCAAATGTTCCCGCTGAAGGACGACGTTCCGTCGCAGACCACGCCGTTCGTCACGATCGGCCTCATCACCCTCAACGTCCTGGTCTTCCTCTACCAGTGGTCGCTGCAGTTCCCCCAGGACCCCGAGGCGGTCCGCAGCGCCCAGGCCTTCGTGTTCGAGTTCGGCGTCACCCCGTGCCGGCTCACGGGTCGATGCGCGGGCGCCGTCGACTTCCCGAGCCCGGTGGCCACCATCTTCACCTCGATGTTCGTCCACGGCGGGCTGTTCCACGTCTTCGGCAACATGCTGTATCTGTGGATCTTCGGCGACAACGTCGAGGACACGCTCGGCCACGTCCGCTTCCTCCTCTTCTACCTCGCGGCCGGGGTGGCCGCCGCGGTGGGCCAGAGCCTCGTGAACCCCGCCTCCCAGGTCCCGATGATCGGCGCCAGCGGCGCCATCTCGGGCGTGCTCGGCGCCTACCTCATCCTCTTTCCGCACGCGGGCGTGCTGACCGTCATCGTGTTCATGTTCTTCGTCCGCCTGGTGCGGGTCCCGGCGGTGCTGGTGCTGGGGTTCTGGATCGTCGTGCAGATCATCAACGGCCTGGTCACCTTCGGCGCCGGGATACTGGGGCGGGCGGCGGAGGGGGGCGTGGCCTGGTTCGCCCACGTCGGCGGCTTCCTCGCGGGCATCGTGCTGCTCTTTCTCATGCGGCCGCGCGCGGCGCTTCGCCTATAATAATGGGCACATGAGCGCGAAAAGACGCATCGATCAGCTGCTGGTGGACCGCGCGCTGGCCGAGTCCCGGGAGAAGGCGGCGCGCCTGATCCTCGCCGGGGACGTCATGGTCGACGGGCGGCGAGTGGACAAGGCCGGGGCGCTAGTCTCGACCGAGGCCGAGATCGACGTCCGGGGCCGGGCGCCCTACGTCAGCCGGGGCGGGGAGAAGCTCGCGCACGCCCTCGACAGCTTCAAGATCGACGTCCGCGACAAGATCTGCGCGGACATCGGCGCCTCCACGGGCGGCTTCACGGACTGCCTGCTCCAGCGGGGCGCCGCCAAGGTCTTCGCCATCGACGTAGGCTCGGGCCAGCTCGACGCCAAGCTCCGGAAGGATCCCCGCGTGGTCATCATGGAGCAGATGAACGCGCGGATCCTCGACCCTCGACTCTTCGCGGACGCGCCGGAGCTGGTCACCCTGGACGTCTCGTTCATCTCCCTCGAGAAGGTGCTGCCGGCGGCGTTCGGCATCCTGCGCGCCGGTGGTCAGGTCATCGCGCTCGTGAAGCCGCAGTTCGAGGTCGGCAAGGGCGCGGTGGGCAAGGGCGGCGTCGTGCGCGATCCCGCGCAGCATCAGGCCGTGGTCGCCCGGCTGGCCCGGTTCGCGGTGCTGCGCGGCTGGCACGTGCTCGGCGTCACCGCCTCTCCCCTCAAGGGCGCCAAGGGCAACCGCGAGTTCTTCCTCCACCTGACACTGTCGGGCCGGACCCCCGCCAACCTGGAAGGGCTCATCGCGAGGAGCGTCGAGGCCCTCGCGTGAAGCGGGTCGGCATCATCGCGCGGCTCGACCGCGCCGAGGCGGCCGGGATCGTGGCCGCGCTCGCCGAGTGGCTCACCCGGCACGACCGGATCGCCATCGTCGAGAAGGACACGGCGGCCCTGGTGCCGGCGCTCTCCACCGCCGTCGCCGCCAAGTCCGAGCTGCCCTCGCAGTGCGACCTCATCGTCGTGCTGGGCGGCGACGGCACGCTCCTGTCGGTGGCGCGGCTGGTGGGCGACCTCGGCGTGCCGATCCTGGGTGTGAACCTCGGCGGGCTGGGCTTCCTCACCGCCACCACGCTCGAGGAGGTGTTCCCGGCCATGGACCGGGTGCTCGCGGGCGACATCGTGCTCGACGACCGGATGATGCTGGCCGCCCAGGTGCGGCGGCGCGGCGAGCGGCTCACCAGCCACGTCGCGCTGAACGACGTCGTGATCACCAAGTCGGCGATGAGCCGCATCATCAACCTGGCCGTCTCCGTGGAGGGGCAGCACGCGACGTCCTACCGCGCGGACGGCCTCATCATCTCCACGCCCACGGGCTCGACGGCCTACTCGCTCTCGGCCGGCGGCCCCATCCTGTTCCCCACCATGGACGCCGTCGTCCTCACGCCGATCTGCTCCCACACGCTCACCAACCGGCCGATCGTCCTGCCCGGCTCCCAGCGGGTCGAGGTGACGCTGATGACGGACCAGGACGTCATGCTGACGCTGGACGGGCAGGTGGGGCTGGCCCTGCGGGAGCACGACACCGTGGAGGTGCGCCAGGCGCCGGCGCGGATCCGGCTGGTGCGCTTCCCGCACAAGGACTTCTTCTCGGTGCTTCGCGCGAAGCTCAAGTGGGGCGAGCGGTGACGGCGGCGTCTGGTTGATGCGCGCCGGCGCGGCCGCCGTGCTCTACGCCGTCGTCCTCGCCGTCTGCTACGCCCCCGTCCTCTTCGAAGGCCGGACCCTCCA
>JACQCN010000301.1 GCA_016201575.1 Candidatus Rokuibacteriota bacterium
ATCAAGACCGGCACACCACCTCCTCGTCTCGGAGTGGCCTGAGGCTCCCTAAAGGCACAAAACTGGAGCCCTTAGAAAGGTACACCTATTTACAACGGGCTCGTCCGCGCGGTCAAGGAAATATGTCACCCCCCCTCCCCCAGGGCCCTGAGGTGCTGGGCCGCGGCCAGCCCGACGGGCGAGTTCGGGTCGAGCTCCTTGGCCCGCCGGAAGGCCGCCTTCGCATCCGCGGGTCGTGACTGCTTCAGCAGGACGAGCCCGAGGGTGTAGTAGGCGGGCGCCAGGCCCGGGTTGAGGTTGATCGCCATCCGGACCGCCTCCTCCGCCTCCCGCTGCCGCCCGAGGTTGTAGAGCGCGAAGGACAGGTTGTGGTACCCGACGTCGGGGATCGCGAAGGTCGGCGTCGCCAGCGCCCTGCGGTACTCGACGATCGCCTCTTCCCAGCGCCCCTCCTCGGCCAGGGCGACCCCGAGGTTGTGATGGGCGTCGGCGTATGCGGGCTCCAGGTCGATCGCCTTCTTGAACTCGAGCTCGGCTTGCTCGCGGGTCTCGGGCAGCTTCATGTTCAGGAGGTAGGCGCCCAGCGAGTTGTGGTACAGCGCCACGTCCTGGTCGAGCGAGACGGCCTCCTTGAGGCCGGCGAGGCCGAGCGCGACCCGCCCGTCCTTCAGGTCGGCGAGCCCGCGCTCGTAGGCCGCCCGCGCCTGCAGCCGCTGGACCTCCGTCGTCTTGGCCGCGCAGCCGGAGGCCCCGAGCGCGGCCGCGGCGAGCGCGACCGAGGCGGCCAACCTTGACACGCTCAGCGCCCGCATGTAGCCTTCGGGATTGTGCCGACGTACGAGTACCAGTGTGAGCAGTGCCAGCGAGTCTTCGAGGTCAAGCAGCGAATCTCCGACGCGCCGCTCACGGCCTGTGAGGTGTGCGGTGGCACCATTCGCCGTCTCCTTTCTTCTGCGCCGTTCATCCTGAAGGGCGGCGGCTGGCACGTGACCGACTACCCGTCCGAGTCGCGGAAGAAGGCGATCGAGAGCGAGAAGGCCACCTCCACGACGCCGGAGACGAAGTCGGACACGAAATCCGAGTCGAAGTCTAGCACCCCGACGTCGAGCGCCCCTACTTCTTCGTCGAGCTCGACCGAGTCCTGACCTCCACCGGCGCGCCGCGCCCGATACCGAGGGCGGCGGCCGCGCTGCCCTCGCGCACCGCGATCTCCAGTCGCCGGCTGGAGCCGACGAGCCCCGCCGCCGCTCCCCGCCCGATCTCCGCGTACGCGCCCACCAGCGGCAGCTCGCGCCCCCCCACCACGACGGCGGCGGCCGCCTCGACGTCGCCGGCGGGGATCGAGGTGATCAGGTTGCCGAAGCGGTCGACGTGGACCACTTCCCCGGCCAGGCCGCCGGGAACGGCGCGCGGCGCCGGCCAGGGCAGCACGACGGGATCGGTGACCTCGGCGCCGAACCGCTCGGGGAAAACGCCGAGCGCGAGGTAGGCCGCCGCCGGCGCGAAGACGTCGCGCCCGTGGAAGGTCCGGCTCACCTCCGGCCGGCGGTACTCGGCCGCGGTCAGCTCGAACGCGCGCCAGCCCGGAGCCAGGAGGAAGGGCGTGAAGAGGCCGTTGTCGGGGCCGACGAAGCAGCACTCGCCCCAGGCCACGACGAGGGCGCGGCGCGCGCCGCCCACGCCGGGATCGACCACGGCCAGGTGGATCGTTCCCTCGGGAAAGAACGGCACGGCCGTCTCCAGCGCGAGGGCGCCCTCGAGCACGTCGTGGGGGGCGATCTCGTGGGTGAGGTCGACCAGGTGGACGTCGCGGGTCACCGACAGGATCACCCCCTTCATCGTCCCGACCCACGGGTCGCGCAGGCCGAAATCAGTGGCGAGGGTGATGACCCCGCGAGGCATTTCCTCACGCTCTCTCAGCGGTCGCGGTCGACGACGAACTCGGCGACGAGCGCCAGCACCTCGCGCTCCTCGGACGGCGGGAACGGCGCGAGGTCGGCCTTGGCGGCGCTGGCGTAGTTGTGGGCGCGCTCGAGCGCGTAGTCGACGCCGGCGTGCTTCACCACGAGCTGCCGGATCTCCTCGACCTCGGCCGGCGGGAGCGCCCCGTTCTGCAGGAGCCCGCGCACCCGCGCCCGCTCCTCGGGCGCGGCGCGCTCGAGCGCCGCGATGAGGGGCAGCGTGCGCTTGCCCTCGCGCAGGTCCGCGCCGATGGCCTTGCCGAGGCGGTCCGGGTCGGCGACGAAGTCGAGCGAGTCGTCGGAGATCTGGAACGCCACGCCCACGTCGAGCCCGTAGCGCGTCAGGGCCTCGAGCTGGCCGCCCTCGAGCCGCCCCAGGAGCCCGCCGATCCGGCAGCACGCCGAGATGAAGGACGCCGTCTTCTGCGTGATGATCCGCAGATAGTCGGCCTCCGTCGCCGTCCCGGTCCGCTTCAGCTCCAGCTGGAAGACCTCGGCCTCCGTCATCGACACGGTGGCCCGCGCCAGGGTCTCCATCACGCCGCGGTCGTTGTCGTGCACGAGCATCGCGAAGGACTTCGAGTAGAGATGGTCGCCCACCAGCACCGACGCGTCGTCACCCCAGCGGGCGTTGGCCGACGGGCGGCCGCGCCGCAGGGGGGCCTGGTCGACGACGTCGTCGTGGATCAGGGTCGCCGTGTGGAGCAGCTCGACCACGCACCCCAGCCGGACGCCGCGCGCGGCCCGGTAGCCGGCCAGCCGCGCCGCCAGCAGGAGCAGGATCGGGCGGAGGCGCTTGCCCCCCGCCCCCGCGACGTACCCGCCCATGCACTGGATCAGGCCCACGGGAGAGTCGAGCGCGCGCCGGATCTCGGCCTCGATCGCGCGCAGGTCGTCGCCGATCAGCGCGTCGACGCGCTCCTTCAACAGGGTTTCGAGGGTGGGCGTCGGGGCCACGTGGGCGGCCGGGGGCCCTACTTCAGGACCGCCCGGTCCTTGACCTGGATCTGCGAGCCGTTGAGGACGGTCTGGATCTCGGCGACGGAGAACTTGTCGCGCATCTCGGTGACCCGGGCGGTGGCGATCTCCTCGTCGAGCTCGCCGAGGATCTCGCCGGTCACGGGATGGACGATGGGCACCCGGTCGCGCCGGAGGCTCACGAGCGCGCCGGGCCGCACGCCGTCGCGGGCGGTCAGGTCGATGACGATGCGGGTGGAGTCGATGAAGACGACGTAGCCGTGGGGCGTGAGCGTCGTGGGCCCGGTGTACGGGGGAGCGCTGGGCGCGGCGGCGGCCGGCGCCGCGTTCGCCTTGAGCGGCGCCGAGACCGCGGAGCCGGTCGCCGCGACCGAGCGGACCCCGGCGTCCGCGGCCTGGTAGGGACCGCCCTGGCGGGGGCTGATCTTGCCGCCCCCCGGCGGCGGCCCGTACCTGGCCACGATCTCGGGCGGGGCGATGATGGACCCCTTCCCCAGCACCAGGGTCTTCATCGTCAGCGGGACCTTGTCCTCCTCGACCCAGATGTACTCGGGCTCGCTCGGCACGTCGCCGAAGCGGGGGTTCTTGATCAGGAGCCACCGCGTCTCCGCGGACTTGAGGTTCACGCTCGGGTCGCTGTTCGTGTCGATCCCGGCGAGCTGGCGGACGGTGTTGGTGACCCGCGAGCAGCCGGCGACGACGACCGCGGCGAGGACCAGCACGGGCACGAGGCGGGCGGTGACCGGCGTCATGGGCCCTAACCTTAGCACAGGTGCCCTTAATCCTCGACCGCCGGCTCCCAGGGGAACCGCTGCTCCTCGGCGGCCTCCGGGCGGGTGAGGGGCTGGCGGCGGGAGAAGAGCGGCGTCCCCGTGACGGCCGAGATCCAGGTGGCGTCCAGGTAGGTGACGCCCCCGCGCTCGATGAGCATGGGCACGAGCCACCAGGCGACGTCGAGGGACTTGGCCTGCTCGACCGCCCTCGCCGGCCGGGCGATGATCTCCTCGACCCGGCTCCCGTTGGAGAACAGGTCGACGACCGAGAGGGGGTCGGCGACCTGGAAGCGCCTGGTCCGGTCGAGCGCGGTCGAGATCAGGAAGGGGACGCGGCGCAGGTCGGCGTTGGACCGGGTGAGGTCGATCAGCGGAGTGACCGCGACCTTGATCCGCCCCCGGGTGATCCGGACGCCGTCCTCGGCGCGGGGCTCGACCTTCCCCTCGTTCGGGATGAACGTCGCCTCGACGAACCTGGGCTCGACCCGGCGCACCTGGGCGTACCCGAGGACGTCCTCGTACCGGCCGAGGGGCTTGCCGGTGAGCGGGTGGCGGAAGACCTCCCCCTTGCGGAACACCGTGAACTCCTGACCCACCCGCACGTTGTCCTTGGCCGTGAAGTCGAGGTAGAGCGTCTTGCCGTCGAGGGCCACGATCATGCCTTCCAGCGGCTGGAAGCTCTTGACGAACTCGCTCTCCATCAGCCCGAAGGTGGCGCCGATGCGGTCGGCGAGGCCCGCCCAGGCGGGCGTGGCGGCGAGCGAGACGGCCAGGATCAGGAGCGGCAGGCGGATCCGCACGTCAGAAGGTGACGGCCGGCTGGTGGACCCCGAACACGCCCCGCAGCCGGTCGCAGATCTCGCCGAGTGTCGCGGAGGCGACGACCGCGTCGAGGATCAGCGGGACGAGGTTGTCGCGGCCGCGGGCCCCCGCTTCCAGCCGGTCGAGGGCCCGGAGCGCCCGCTCCCGGTCGCGGGCGGCGCGGACGGCGTGGAGCCGCCGGACCAGCGCCTCGCCCACCGCGGGGTCGACCTGGAAGAGGCCGGTGGCCGGCGCCTCGTCGGTCACGAACTCGTTGACGCCGACGACGATCCGGTCCCTGGCCTCGACCTCCATCTGCCAGCGGTAGGCGGCGTCCTGGATCTCGCGCTGCATGAACGCGATGGCGTGGATCGACCCGCCCATGCCGTCGATCTTCTCGATGTAGGCCTCGGCGCCCCCCTCGATCTCCGTGGTGAGCCGCTCCAGCGCGTACGACCCGCCGAGCGGATCGGCGGTGTCGGCGACGCCGGACTCGTAGGCCAGGACCTGCTGCGTCCGGAGGGCGACGCGGACCGCCTGCTCCGAGGGCAGCGCCAGCGCCTCGTCCATCGAGTTGGTGTGGAGCGACTGGCAGCCGCCGAGGACGGCGGCGAGGGCCTGCACGGTCACGCGCACCACGTTGTTCTCCGGCTGCTGGGCCGTCAGCATGGAGCCCGCGGTCTGGGCGTGGAACCGGAGCATCGTCGAGCGCGGGTCCCGGGCGTGGAAGCGATCGCGCATGACGCGGGCCCACAGCCGCCGGGCCGCCCGGAACTTCGCGACCTCCTCGATCAGGTTGTTGTGGGCGTTGAAGAAGAAGGATATCTGGGGAGCGAACTCGTCGAGCGCGAGCCCGGCCTCCAGCGCGGCCGTCACGTAGGCGATGGCGTTGGCCAGCGTGAAGGCGACCTCCTGCACCGCGGTGCAGCCGGCCTCCCGCATGTGGTAGCCGGAGACGGAGATCGTGTTCCAGCGCGGCACGCGGTCCCGGCAGAACGCGAACATGTCGGTGATGAGCCGCATGGAGGGCGGGGGCGGATAGATGTAGGTCCCGCGCGCGATGTACTCCTTCAGGATGTCGTTCTGCACGGTCCCCGCCAGCGCCGGGACGGCGACCCCCTGGCGCTGGGCGACCGCGATGTAGAGGCAGAGGAGGATCGAGGCGGTGGCGTTGATCGTCATCGAGGTGGAGACGCGGTCGAGGGGGATGCCGTCGAAGAGCGCCGCCATGTCCTCGATCGAGGAGACCGAGACGCCCACCTTGCCCACCTCGCCGGAGGCGGCGGGGGCGTCGGCGTCGTAGCCCATCTGCGTGGGCAGGTCGAAGGCCACCGAGAGCCCGGTCTGCCCCTGCTCGAGCAGGTAGCGGTAGCGCTTGTTCGTCTCCTCGGCGCTGCCGAAGCCCGCGTACTGGCGCATCGTCCAGAGCCGTCCCCGGTACATGGTGGGCTGGACGCCCCGGGTGTACGGGAAGGCGCCGGGCTCGCCCAGGTCCCGGTCGTAGTCGACGGAGGCGTCGTCGGGCCGGTAGACCCGCTTGACGGGGGTGCCCCACGAGGTCGTGATCAGCGCCTTCCGCTCCGGCCGCTCCTGACTCATAGGGGGATGTTGCCGTGCTTCTTGGGCGGATTCGAGTCGCGCTTGGTGTGGAGCAGATCGAGCATGGCGATCAGGCGGGACCGCGTGTATCGCGGCTCGATCACCTCGTCGACGTAGCCCCGCTCGGCGGCGACGAAGGGGTTGGCGAACTTCTCGCGGTACTCGCGCGTCTTCTCGTCCTTGAAAGCCCCGGCGTCGGCGGCCTGCTCGAGCTCCCGCCGGTAGAGGATGTTCACGGCGCCGTCGGGCCCCATGACCGCGATCTCGGCCGTCGGGTAGGCGAAGTTCGCGTCGCCGCGGATGTGCTTCGACGACATGACGCAGTACGCCCCGCCGTACGCCTTGCGCGTGATGACGGTGATCTTCGGCACGGTCGCCTCGCAGTACGCGTAGAGGAGCTTGGCGCCGTGCTTGATGATCCCGCCGTACTCCTGCGCCGTCCCGGGCAGGAAGCCGGGGACGTCCTCGAAGGTCACCAGCGGGACGTTGAAGCAGTCGCAGAAGCGCACGAACCGGGCGCCCTTGAGCGAGGCGCTGATGTCGAGGCAGCCGGCGAGGTGGGCGGGCTGGTTGGCCACGATGCCGACGGGCCGCCCGCCGAGCCCCCCGAAGCCGACGACGATGTTCTGCGCGTAGTCCGCGTGGACCTCGAAGAAGAAGTGGTCGTCGAGGACGGTCCGGATGATCTCCTTGATGTCGTAGGGCTTGTTCGGCTGCTCCGGGACGATCGTCTGCAGGCTCTCGTCGACCCGGTCCGCGGGATCCAGGGTGGCGCGGATCGGCGGGTCCTCCAGATTGTTCTGCGGGAGGAAGGTCAGGAGCTCCCGGATGAGGGCGAGGCACTCCTCCTCGCTCTCCGCCGCGAAGTGCGCCACCCCCGAGGTCGCC
Organism: Candidatus Rokuibacteriota bacterium; assembly: GCA_016201575.1. Taxonomy (GTDB): domain Bacteria; phylum Methylomirabilota; class Methylomirabilia; order Rokubacteriales; family CSP1-6; genus AR9. Next base: position 7,001 of record JACQCN010000301.1, read on the forward strand.
GCGTGGGTGCCGGCCCCGCCCAGCTCCTCGGCCGACACCTCCTCGTGCGTCACCGCCTTGATCACGTCGGGCCCGGTCACGAACATGTACGAGGAGTGCTTCACCATGAACACGAAGTCGGTGATCGCCGGCGAGTAGACGGCGCCCCCCGCGCACGGGCCCATGACCGCCGAGATCTGGGGGACGACGCCGGAGGCGAGCGTGTTGCGGAGGAAGATGTCGGCGTAGCCGGCGAGGGAGACGACGCCTTCCTGGATGCGGGCGCCGCCCGAGTCGTTGAGCCCGATGACGGGCACGCCGGTCTTCACGGCGAGGTCCATGATCTTGCAGATCTTCCGCGCGTACGCCTCGGAGAGCGACCCGCCGAACACCGTGAAGTCCTGGGCGAACACGAAGACCGGGCGGCCGTGGATCCGGCCGGAGCCGGTGACGACCCCGTCGCCGAGGACCTGCTGCTCCGCCATGCCGAAGTCGTGGCTCTGGTGCACCACGAACTTGTCGACCTCGGCGAAGGTCCCCTTGTCGAGGAGGAGCTCGAGCCGCTCGCGCGCCACCTTCTTGCCGGCCTTGTGCTGCCGGCGGACCCGCTCCTCCCCGCCGCCCAGCTCGGCCAGGGCGTGGCGCCGGCGCAGCTCCTCGAAGCGCTCGGGCAGCGACATCGTCCCAATCCTAAACGCATTCCGGCTTCTGTGCGATAATTTCCCCGCTCATGGCCAGTTCGAGATCGGGCCTCGCGCATGCTTCGGCGAAAGCCGCGTGTCGAGCGCCGGCTTGGCCGGCGCAATCCGTTCCCCCCTCCGAGGCGTGATGGCCACCTGGATGCAGGTCGTCGTCACCGTGTGCGTGGTCGCGGTGACCGTGGTGCTGATCCCCGCCATCGTCTCGATGCGGCGCTCGGTCCAGCGGGCGGAGGCGGTTCTCCTGCTCGTCGAGCGCGAGCTGGGCCCGCTGGCCGCGCAGATCCAGGGGCTGGCCGAGGACCTGCGCACGTTCGTGCGCCAGGGCAACCGGGAGCTCGAGCGGTTCGGCGCGGCCGCCGAGCGCCTGGGCGACCTCTCGGAGCGCGCCGGGCGCCTGATCGGCGTCGTGAGCGGGTTCACGCGGGTCGGGCAGATCGTCGGGGCGGCGACGGGGATCAAGAAGGGGCTGGACGTGTTCATCCACAGGTTGCGCAAGCACGGAGGAGAGTACGATGGCTGAAGATCGTTCGGACGCCGCGGCCTACCTGGGCTGGTTCTTCCTCGGCGCCGCGCTCGGCGCGGCGGCCGCGCTGCTGATGACGCCGAAGCCGGGGCGCGAGGCGCGGGACCTCCTGGCGGCGAAGAGCAACGAGCTCGCGAAGAAGGCGCAGCAGATCGCCAACGAGGCGCAGGGCCGCGCCGGCGACTGGTTCGACAAGAGCCGCGAGCTGTTCGAGGAGCAGACCCAGCGGCTCATGAGCGCCTTCGAGGCCGGCACGCAGGCGATGCGCCAGGACATGGGGAAGAGCTCGAGCTGACGTGGCCGAGATCGAGCTTCCCAACCCCCACGAGCTCGAGGAGCGTCGCGAGAAGGGCTTCACGCGCCGGGTCGCCCTCGTCACCGCAATCTACGCGGTGGCGCTGGCGGTGGCGGCGCTCGGCGGCAACGGGTACGGCCGGGAGATGCTCCTGGCCCAGCAGCAGGCCTCCGACCAGTGGGCCTTCTACCAGGCGCGCTCGATCCGCGAGCACCAGTACCGCGGCCAGAAGCTGCGGCTCGAGCTCGACCTCCTCGAGCGCGGCGCCGCGATGAAGCCGGAGGCGCGGGCCCGGGCCGAGGCGCTCCTGCGGAAGTTCGGCGACGAGGAGAAGCGTTACAACACGAGCAAGGAGCCGATCAAGGTGGAGGCCGAGAAGCTCGAGCACGAGCGCGACCTGGCCCGGCGGCGTCTCTTCAACTTCGAGTACGCCGAGGTGTTCCTCCAGATCGCGATCGTGCTCGCCTCCGTCTCCATCCTCGCCGTCTCGCGCCTGATGTTCTCCGTGTCGCTGGTGGCCGCCGTCGCCGGCGCCGCCCTCGCCATCAACGGCTTCACGCTGCTGGCCACCCTCCCCGGCGCCCACTGAGCGCCGCCCGCCCGGCCCCGCGGGTTCGGGGGGCTCCGGTGACGCGGACGCCGGCCGCGCGGGGTCAGTCCGTCAGGGCCTGGTACACGGCCGCGCTCGACGTCCTTCGGCTCGCGGACGCTCATCGCGCCTGCAGACCGACGCCCAGCCTCTCCATCAGGTGCATCACCCGGTCGACGGCGGCGCCGCCGCTCAGGAAGTTGGCCTCCAGGAACAGCTCGGTCACGCCGGCGTCGGCGTAGCGGCGGATGTCGTCCCGGATCTCCTGGATCGTCCCGAAGAGGGCGCGGCGGCCGGGGCCCTGCGCCGTGTCGTGGACCTGGAAGCTGCCCCGGCAGACGACCGCCAGCGTCCCCGGATCCTTGCCCGCGGACACCGCCGCCTCGGCGAGCTGGCGCAGGATGCCGGCCATGTCGGCGAGCGGGATGTTGCCGCCGTTGTAGCCGTCGGCCAGCGTGGCCGCGCGCCGGAGCACACCCTTGGCGTAGCCGCCGAGCGTGAGCGGCGGCCGGGGCCGCTGCACCGGCTTGGGCTCCACCCGCGCCGCCGGCACCGTGTAGAACTCGCCGCGGAACTCCACCGGGTCGTCCCGCCAGATCGCGGTGAGGCAGCGCAGGAACTCATCCGCGCGCGCCCCGCGCCGCGCGAAGGGCACTCCCACCGCCTCGTACTCGTCCTCCGACCAGCCGAGGCCGAGGCCGACGTCGAGCCGGCCGTTCGAGACGTGGTCGAGGGTGGCCAGCTCCTTGGCGAGCACGATCGGCTGGTAGAAGGGCATGATCAGCACGCTCGTGCCGAGCCGGATGCGGCGCGTGGCGCCCGCGACGTGCGCGAGGGAGACGATCGGGTCCAGGGTGCGCTGGAACGGCGCCGGCCAGGCGCGCCCCGGCGCGCCGTAGTACTCGTTCCGCGGCGCCACTGCGTAGAGGAGGCGCTGGAAGGCCCAGAGCGAGTGGTAGCCGAGGTCCTCGGCGTGCCGGGCGATCCGCACCTGGTTCTCCGGCGTCGCCCACTCCCCGGCGATCGGCAGGCTGAAGCCGAGCTTCAGATGTGGATCGCGTGGCCGAGGGCGCCGAGCGTCGCCTCCAGCGCCGCCTCGGAGAGCGTCGGGTGCGCGTGGATCGTGTGGACGAGCTCCTCGAGCGTCGCCTCGAGCGTCCGCCCCACCGCGAACTCGTGGATGATCTCGGTGGCCTCCGGCCCGATGATGTGCACGCCGAGGAGCTCCCCGGTCGCCTTGTCGGCCACCACCTTCACGAACCCGTCCGTCTCGCCGAGCGCGACGGCCTTGCCGCTCGCCGTGAACGGGAACCGGCCGACGGTGATTTCCCGCCCGTCGCCCTTCGCCGCGGCCTCCGTCAGCCCGATGGACGCCACCTGCGGGCGCGCGTAGGTGCAGGACGGCACGTTGGTGTAGTCGACGGGGCGCGGGTGCTGGCCGGCGATGGCCTCGGCGGCCACCACGCCCTCCGCCATCGCCTTGTGGGCGAGGAGCGGCGGCCGCGCCATGTCGCCGATCGCGTAGAGGCCCTTCACCGAGGTCTCCATCATGGGCGACACCGTCACGAACCCGCGCTCGACGGCGAGGCCGAGCGCCTCGAGGCCGAGCCCCTGGATCTTCGCGGCCCGGCCGACCGCCATCAGCACCTGGTCGGCCGCGACGGGCCCGCCGTCGGTCTGGACCGTGACCCCGCTCCCCGACGGCGTCACCGCGCTCACCTTCACGCCCGTCTTCACCGCGATGCCCCGGCGGGTGAGGGCCTTCGTCATCTGCGCGGAGACCTCCTCGTCCTCGATCGGCAGGAGGCGCGGCAGCGCCTCGAGCAGCGTCACCTGGACGCCGTAGGAAGCATAGACGTCGGCGAACTCGACCCCCACGGCGCCGGCGCCGATGATGACGAGGGACCGCGGCGCCTGCTCGTTCCGCACGGCGCCGTTGGACGAGATCACCCGCTGCTCGTCGATGGTCACGCCGGGCAGCGACCGCGGCTCCGAGCCCGTGGCGAGGATCACGTGGGAGGCCTCGAGCACCGGCGCGCCCTCGGCGCCGGCGACCTCGACGACCGTCGGCGACTTCAGGGTGCCCCGGCCGCGGACGAGGGTGATCTTGTTCTTGCGGAAGAGGAACTCGACGCCCTTTGCCATCCGGTCGGCCACCCGGCGGCTGCGCTGGACGGCGGCGGCATAGTCGGCGTGGAAGCCGCTCACGCTGATCCCGAACTCGGAGGCGCGGTGGAAGAGGTTGACGACCTCCGCGTTGCGCAGGAGCGCCTTCGTCGGGATGCAGCCCCAGTTCAAGCACACGCCGCCGGGCCGGTCGTCCTCCACCGCGGCGACCGACAGCCCGAGCTGCGCGCACCGGATGGCGGCGACATACCCGCCCGGCCCCGTGCCGACCACGGTGACGTCGAACTTCTGAGTCGCCATTTCCTCGCCTCAGGCTTCGGCTAGCACGCTCGCGGTCGTCTTCATGGCCGCCGGCCGGCCGCGCGACCCGCGACGGGCACGTCGGCCATTATAACCACCGATTCGAGCGCCAGCTTTGCCGGCGCAACAACGGGGTTCTCAAAGGGGACCGTCGAGGCCCCCAGCAGGCCGCTCAAAAAGGTCCAGATGCTAGGCGGCGAAGGAGCGACGACTGAGGCGTATGCCGCATACGCCGAAGGGAGGAGCGACTGAGCCAACGACGCAGATGGGCCTTTTTCAGCGGCCTGCTAGAGGAGGAGGCGGAGCGGCTCTTCCAGCAGCCGCTTCAGGTCCTGGAGGAACCGCGCGCCCATCGCGCCGTCCATGACGCGGTGGTCGCACGAGAGCGTGAGGTTCATGCGCCGACCCACCCCGAGCCCCTGCCCGCCCACCACGGGCACCTCGCGAACCGAGCTCACGGCCAGGATCGCGCCCTCGGGCGGGTTGATGATGGCCGAGAACTCGGCCACGTCGTACATCCCGAGGTTCGAGATCGAGAAGGTGGCGCCGCTCAGCTCGTTGGCCTTGAGCTTGCGGGCCCGCGCCCGCTCGGCCAGGTCCCGGGAGTCGACCGCGATCTGGGCGAGCGACTTGGACTCGCAGTGGCGCAGCACCGGCGTGATGAGGCCGTCGTCGAGGGCGACCGCGATGCCGATGTGCGCGCGGTGGTACACGCGCACGTGCTCGCCCTGGAAGGAGGCGTTCACGTTGGGATGCTCGAGCAGCGCGATCGCGCACGCGCGGACGATCAGATCGTTGATCGAGATCTTGGGCTGGCCCTCGAGGGCGTTCAGCTCCTGGCGGAGCTCCCAGGCGCGGTCCATGGCCACTTCGCTCGTGATGTAGAAGTGGGGGACCGGCGCCTTCGCCAGCGGCATCCGCTTGGCGATGGTGGCCCGCATGGCCGTGAGCGCGACGTCCTCGTACTCCGGGCGCTCGCCCACCGGACGCGGGGCGAGCCGCACGGCGCGGAGGGCGGGCGCGGCGGCGGGGGCGGCCGCGCTCACCTTCAGCGCCTCCTCGACGTCGCGCCGGACGATCCGGCCGCCGGGACCGGTGCCCTGGACCAGACGCAGGTCGACGCCGCGTGGTCCTCGCTCTTCGGGATCGGCGGAACGGCCGCGGGCCGCTCCGAGACGCCGGCCGCGGCGGCGGGCCCGGCGGGTCCACCGGCCGCGCCGAGGACGACGGAGATGTCCTCGCCCGGCTCGGCGATCACGCCGATCAGCGACCCGACGGGCGCGCGCTCCCCGGCGGGCACCACGATCTTGCGGAGCACGCCCGCGCCGAAGGCCTCCATCTCCACGTCGGCCTTGTCCGTCTCGATCTCGGCGATGATGTCGCCGCCCTGGACGCGGTCGCCCTCGTTCTTCAGCCACTTGATGACCTTGCCGGTCTCCATGGCCTCGGAGAGTTTCGGCATGACAACCCTGGTGACAGCCATGTCGGTCAGCCCCCGTTCACGTAGCAGACTTTGCGGATCGCCTCGGCGATCTTCTCCCGCGACGGCGTCTTCGCTTGCTCCAGGTTCCGGGCGTACGGCATCGGCGCGTTGGCGCCGGTCACGCGCTCCACGGGCGCGTCGAGGTCGTCGAACACCTGCTCGGTGATGAAGGAGGCGATCTCCGACCCCATCCCGGCGAAGCCCGCGCCCGCCTCCACCACGACGGCGCGGTGGGTCTTCCGCACCGAGCCGATGATCGTCTCCGCGTCCATCGGCCGGAGCGTGCGGGGATCGACCAGCTCGACCGAGATCCCCTCCTTCTCGAGCGCCTCCGCGACCTCCATCGCGCGGTACATCATCCCCATGTAGGCGATGACCGTCACGTCGCGCCCTTCCTTCCGGACGATGGCCTGGCCGAGGGGGATGGTGAAGTCCGGGTCCTCCGGCACCTCGCCCTTCACCGCGTAGAGCGTCTCGGACTCGATGAACACCACGGGATTGTCGTCCCGGATCGCCGACTTCAGCAAGCCCTTTGCGTCGGCGGGGGTGGTGGGGCGGACCACCTTGAGGCCGGGCACATGGTAGAAGTAGCTCTCCATCGACTGGGAGTGCTGGGCGGCCAGCTGGTGGGCCGGCCCGCCCGGCCCGCGGATCACGATCGGGATGTTGAACTGCCCGCCGGACATGTAGTACATCTTGGCCGCCGAGTTGATGATCTGGTCGAGGGCGAGGATGGCGAAGTTGAAGGTCATCATCTCGACCACGGGGCGGAGCCCGATCATGGCCGCCCCGATGCCGACGCCGGTGAAGCCCGACTCGCAGATCGGGGTGTCCACGACGCGCTGGGGGCCGAACTCCTTCAGCAGCCCCTGGGTGACCTTGTAAGCGCCGTCGTAGAGCCCGATCTCCTCGCCGATGAGGAAGACGACGCCTCGGCGAAGGCCACGGCCTCGTCGATGAGGTCGTTGACGTCCTTCTCGATGGCCTTGACGTCGGCCTCGGTCACGGCGCCGGTGGCCAGGCACCGCTGGCGGAAGAGGACGATCGGGTCGCGGAGCTTCTCGCGCTCGACCTCGTCCTTCGTGCGGTACACGGCCCCCGCGGGGTCGCGCATCGAGTGCCCGCGGAAGCGGTACGTCCGGGCCTCGATGAGGGAGGGCGTCTTGTCGCGGCGGGCCCGCTCCACCGCGCGCCCCACCACGTCGCGCACGGCGAGCACGTCCATGCCGTCCACGGCCTCGCCGGGGATGCCGTAGGTCTGGGCGAAGCGCCAGATGTCCGTCTGGGCCAG
>JACQCN010000302.1 GCA_016201575.1 Candidatus Rokuibacteriota bacterium
ATCTCGGGCTTCTCGAACTTCTCCTTCATCACCTTCTTGAACTTGGGCTGGGCCTTGTTGAGGGTCGGGTTGGCGGTCGAGAACGTGTGGATGTTGTGCAGGATGCCGTCGGAGTTCAGGATGTCGATCTCCCCCGGGGTCATGCCGAGGACGTGGGGGTGGAACTCGCACCCCTTCTGGTCGAGGGACACGGGCTTGGCGGTCGTCGGCCCCTTGGCGTCGGGCACCGAGACGACGGCGCTGGCCAGGCCCTTGTTCGAGCCGACCTCCACCTTCTCGATCTTCTTCTCCTTGCCGCACTGCTCGACGTCCTTGTTGACCTTGACCGTCTCGACCTGGGGCGCGCCGCCGTACTTCACCTCGGCCTCGATGGTGCCGCCGCCCTGGGCCGTCGCCCGCGGGGGCAGGCCGCCGAGCAGCACAAAGGCCGCCACGAGGGCAAGCGCGATGCCGATGCCGAACACCTTCCGCATGGGGTGCCTCCTCCTAGTCAGGCCGCTGAAAAAGGCCCATCTGCTTCGTTGGCTCGGTCGCTCCTCCCGGCGTGGCAGGGCGAGGCGCAGCCGGAGGCGAGCCGAGCAAACTGGTCGACTCGGTACTTGCCTCGCGCCCTCGGCGCTCAGCTCGAAATGCGGCCGCCTCGCATCTGGACCTTTTCGATCGGCCGGGCACGCTGTTCACACCCTCCGAGTCTCGTTGTTCGCCGTCCGCCGGCTGGCCGCGCGCACGACGAGGACCATCGCCACAACCGTTACGAGCGTCACCAGTGGGGGAACGACGAATTTACGGCTTGATTGCGGCTCTTCCAAGCGCAGATAGTACCACGAGGTCAGCGACATCTTGGGCCCGGTTTCGCCCACGCCGCCGTCCGAGGCGTGGAAGGCGACGGGCGTGAACCGGGCCGGCTCGAACGTGAGCCGGGCGGCGTCCCTGGAGGCGAGCGCCCGCCGCATCACCAGCCGGTACTGGCCGTTCTTGAAGACCGCGTTGCCCGTCGCCTCCGACCCGGCGATCGCCCGGACCTTGTCGGGCCCGGTGGCCGTCGCCTCGTAGACCCCCTTCCCCGACTCCCAGCCCAGCAGGTAGACCGGGTTCGACCCGTCGCCCATCAGGAAGTACGGGCGCTCGGCCGAGCCCGCCTCGAGCTTGGGCGGGAACTGGAGGGACACCGCGTCGGCGAAGACGCCCTTGGCGGGGTCGGGGGCGGACGGCTCGGGGTCGTCCCAGGTCAGGTGGAAGACGATCTCCTTGTCGTTCCAGGCGCCGCGGACCAGGACCAGGTCGATCGACGGGTTGAAGTCCCGGGGGTCCACGATCACCTGCCCCATGAGGGGGATGGCGCTCGGGGGAATCTTCTTCCAGAAGTCCGCGTCGGGGTCGTCGGGGATCGTCCCCTGCACCGCGGTCACCGTGACCAGCGTGGCGAAGGTCGGCGTCTCCGGCCCGAGGGAGGCGACGTAGTTGGCCACGTGCCAGATGTCCTCGGGCTTCTCGACGCTGTCGATGAAGGAGGGCATCGGCGTGCCGTCGATGCCGGTGGCGAGCCGCATCGCGATGTCCTCGCGGCTCGCGCCCCCCCGGAACAGCCAGCGCTTGGTCAGGTTCGCCGGCTTGATGTGGTTGCCCCAGTCGTCCTTCAGCTCCGGCACCGAGGGCCCGTCGGCCCGGCCCTCGGTCCCGTGGCACTTGTTGCACTCGATCGCCTCGAACATCTCCTTGCCGCGCTTGAGCGACTCCGCCGAGGCGCCGACCTCCTTCGGCAGCTCCTGCTTCTTCGCCGGCTCCTTGAACTTGTCGGCGGCGAAGCTCTTCACGTAGGCGACCAGGTTCCAGCGGTCCTTTCCCGGGAGAACCGACCACGCCGGCATCGAGGTCCCCGGCATGCCGTTGCTGATGACGGTGAAGAGATCCCGGTCGGAGGGGGTCTTGGTGGAGGTCGTCCGGATCTTGTAGATGCCGGACGTGAAGTCGCGGGGCCTGGGATCGAGGCGGTCGGCGGCCGGCCCCTTGCCGTCGCCGTTCTGGCCGTGACAGCCCATGCACCGGCGCTCGTACACGGCCTTGCCCGCGCTGGCGTCCCCCTGCTCGGCCCCCACGTCGCTCGTCACCCCGAGCGCCAGTAGGCCGATGAACACGCCCCATCTGCGTCGTTGGCTCGGCGCTCCTCCCTGCGGCGTACCAGATGTACGCCTCAGTCGTCGCTTCTCGCCGCCCAGCATCTGGGGCGTGTTCATCGACCTACTGCTCCCATCGCCGGGGCTTCTGGCCGGTCGCGTCGTAGACGTACATGATCACCTGCCAGATCTGGTCCTCGGTGAGCCGGTCCTCCCACGCGGGCATGACCGAGTTCCAGGGCGTCGACTCCCTCGGCAGCCCCGGTCCGCCCTTGGCGATCCGCCAGAAGAGGTAGGCCTCCTGCAGCATCGCGATCGTGCCCGGGTCCTCGAAGTTGGCCGGGGGCGGGTTGAACCCGTAGGCGAAGTGCCCGTGGCCGTCCAGGTTGTCGCCGTGGCAGTACACACAGTTCCTGATGTAGGTCTCGTAGCCCGCCGCCACGCTGGCCTTGTAGCCGGCCGGGTCCTTCCGCAGCGGGTTCTCGACGCCCTGGATGTTGATCTCCTTGCCCCGGAACTGGATCGACGCGGGCGGGGCCGGGTGGACGGCGCGCAGCTCGGGCGGCGCCTGGGGCCGGGCCGCGGCCTGCGTGTAGGCGTAGTAGCCGAGGAGGAGCGGGATGAGCACGATCAGCGCGCCGCGGAGCACGCGCTTGTCGGGGTCGACGAGCGTCGACCAGATCGGCCGCTTGAAGGCCCGCCAGGAGTCGGAGTCCGAGGAGATGTAGACGAGCACGGCCAGCAGGACGATCGCCATGTAGAGCGTGAATACGCTCCACGGCGCGGGCGGCCGGATCCCGAACCGGAGCAGCACGAAGGCGATCACCAGGACGAGCACCGCCTGGAAGAACCTGGACCGGAGGAGGTTCATCTATTTGAGCGTGAGGAGGAACGAGACCAGGTCGACGTACTCCTTGGCCGTGAGGGTCTGGCCGAAGGTCGGCGGCATGACGCCCTTCGGGAAGCCCGCGACCGTGCCCATTCCCGCCGTCGGGCCCGATCTTCCCCGCGCCCACCTTGCCGGCGGTGTGGCAGGCCACGCAGGCGCCCTTGCCCGCGAAGACCGCCTCGCCGGCCTTGGGGTCGCCGGGCAGCTTCACCTCGGCCGCGCCGCCGCCCCCCGCCTCGGCCACCCCCGCGGTCTTCGGGATGTCGCCGAGCTTCACCTCCACGGCGCCGCCGAGCGACTCGAGGAAGGCCGTCAGCGCCCACAGCTCCGACCGGTTCAGCGCGATCGGCGGCTTGTCGATCTTGGGCATGATCGGCGGGTAGCCCGGCACCAGGTAGGCCGCCGGCTCCAGCAGCGACTCGATGATGTACGCCTGGGCGCTCATCCCGGGCCTGGCCTTGCCGGCGCGTCCGCCGATGCCGGCCAGGTCCGGCGCCCGCGTCCCCTTCTGGCCGATCCGGTGGCAGATCTCGCAGGTGCCCTTGGTGTGGAAGATCTCCTCGCCCGCCTTCACGAGCTGGGCCGGGGTGACGGTGCCGCCCTCGAGCGACAGCTCCTGCGGGGGCTTGGACTGGATCTGCGGGATGTAGTTGGCGTAGCCGGTGTAGACGCCCATGACGGCGAGCGCCAGCAGCGCGACCTTGACCGTGACCGGAAGGCGCATGGCTCAGCCGCGCTCGTCGCGGCCGCCCGCGATCGCCCGGGCCGCCGCGTGGCCGTGGGCCTTCTCGGCGCCCTTCTCGCTGAGGCCGCCGAGCCAGAAGATGAAGAGGACGAGCGCGAAGAACACGATGGTGACGACCGAGATCATGTTGGCGGCGTAGCCGATGGCCGGCGTGGCGGCGTCCACGGAGCGGTCGCGCATCACGCCGTAGACGTGCCAGTGCTGGCGGATGCCCGAGCGCGCGAAGCCCATGAGCCCCATGAGCCAGGTGAAGGTCACGGCGAGCAGGATCAGCACGTACTGGGAGCGGGGCGCGATCGTGCCCCAGCGGATCTCGCCGGTCGAGCGCGCGCCCCGGAACAGCGGCACGTCGATGGCCATGACGAGGACGATGCAGGCCAGGACCGCGCCCACCTGGTAGAGCGAGAAGCCGATGCGGACGATCGACTCGACGAAGTAGCCGTAGACCCCGTAGAAGACGACGATGGCGGCCGCCAGCGCGAAGGCCGCCCACTGCACCGCCATGCCCACCGGCGCCCACGACCTGGTCGAGAGCTTGTTGGCGCGGCGGTAGAGCACGAAGGAGAGGAAGGTCGTGAGGATCATGACGTTGACGGCGGTGTTCTTGGCCGACATGACGCCGAGGAAGCCGAGCACCGGGTGGTGGGTCCCGCCCATCGCCCGCGCCTCGTCGAGGGTGATGACCATGCTGCGGGGCGTCGCCCACACCATGAAGCCGAAGGCGAGGACGCCGATCATGACCGGCACGTACTTGCGGTAGCGCTCCGAGCCCGGGATGCGCTCCATCCCGAGCCAGAGGTAGTAGTTGGAGCCCATGAAGAGCACGCCGATCAGGATCGCCTGGATGATCCAGAGCCAGGACATGAAGCCGCCCATCATGGTGATGCCCATGGTCTGGTTGAACGAGTAGATCTCCCGCCCGAGGTAGTACCCCGCGAAGGGCAGCACGATGAACGCGGACAGCGCCACGAAGTTGCCGACGTAGCCCATCCAGTCGTACCGCGCGCGCTCCTCGTCGGTCTTGGCGGAGAGGAAGCGGAAGGCGGCGTAGGCGCCGCAGATCGTCCCGCCGAAGACGATGTTGGCGATCAGCCGGTGAATGTTGATGGGTATCCACGTGTAGTTGTTGATGGCGCCCCACACGCTCCCCTTGAGCGCGCCCGACTCGGTGATGCCCGCGGGCGACATCATGAACGTCACCCAGGAGTTGGCCACGAGGAGGATCGTGGTGCCGAAGAGGTTGGAGAGGACGCCGAGGCCCACGTGGATCCACTTCTTCGGGCCGGAGAGCCAGTTCCACCCGTAGTACCAGAGGTAGACGGTGAAGGTCTCGGCGAAGAAGAGGAGAGCGTAGACCCAGTACGTGGGGAAGAAGATCGACGTCATGTAGTTCCAGAACTTCGGATAGTAGCCGACGAAGAGGAACAGGAGGAACGCGCCCAGGAGCGCCGTCGTGGAGAACGCCGCGAAGGTGAGCTTGACCAGCTCGTGGGAGAGCCAGTCGTAGCGGTCGTCGCCGGTGCGCCAGCCGATGGCCTCGATGATGACGGCGAAGATCGGCACGCCGAGGATGAAGGCGGCGAAGTTCAGGTGGAGCTGGGCGATGGCCCACACGGCGAGGCGCGAGCCGATGAGGGGGAAGGCGCGGTAGGCGGGCTCCTTCGCCGCCTCCTGGGCGGCGGCCGGAACGGCCAGGGCGAGGACGGCGAGGAGAACGAGAAGACCTCCGACGGCGGCCCCTCCCGCGCGCCATCGCGCGGGTGCCGGACTGCTGACCGAGGCCCCCGGGTCGAGTTTCAATGTACGCTGGCAGTAGAGCTTGTTCCCGAAGTCACACGACGTTTTAGTCAAAACGAACCAGGGTGTCAAGGAACAAATGCTCGTGCGTGGTTTGACAGCCCGAAACGGGGGGGCGTAGCATGATCGGACGAAGTCCATGAAACCCGGGACCAGCCAGCGCATCCAGTTCTCGCTCATCTACATCCTCGCTGCCGTGGTGGTGCTGTCGCTGCTCCAGAGCTGGCTTCTCGCTCCGCGCATCGTCGAGATCCCGATGTCGAAGTTCCTCCAGCTGGTGCGGGAGAACAAGATCGAGGCGGTCTCGGTCACGGAGCGGGAGATCACGGGCCGCGCCAAGCCGGGCACCCTCCCCGAGCCGCCGGCCGCCAGCTCCGACCGCCTCCGGCGCCTCATGGGGTCCGACGAGGACGTGCGGCGCTTCACCGTGACCCGCATCCCGGGCGTCGACGACGCCCGGCTCGTCTCCGAGCTCGAGGCGCACCACGTGGAGTTCTCCGGGCGCATCGAGAACACGGTGTGGCGCGACCTGTTCTTCGGCTGGGTGATCCCGCTGGCGCTGATGATCGGGATCTGGATGCTCATCATGCGGCGGGTCGGCGGCGGCGCCACCCAGGCGCTCTCCTTCGGGCGCTCCAAGGCCAAGATCTACGACCGCAAGGAGCTGAAGACGACCTTCCTCGACGTGGCCGGCGTCGACGAGGCCAAGGCCGAGCTGGTCGAGATCATCGACTTCCTGAAGAACCCGAAGAAGTACCAGCGGCTCGGCGGCCGTCTTCCCAAGGGGGTGCTCCTGGTGGGGCCGCCCGGCACCGGCAAGACGCTCCTGGCCCGCGCCGTCGCCGGGGAGGCCGCCGTGCCCTTCTTCTCGATGTCGGGCTCGGAGTTCGTCGAGATGTTCGTGGGCGTGGGTGCCTCCCGGGTCCGGGACCTCTTCGAGCAGGCCAAGGGCAAGGCGCCCTGCATCGTGTTCATCGACGAGCTGGACGCGGTCGGCAAGTCCCGCGCGGGCGCCATGGGGTTCGTGGGCGGGCACGACGAGCGCGAGCAGACCCTGAACCAGCTCCTGGCCGAGATGGACGGCTTCGACTCCTCCAAGGGCGTGATCATCATGGCCGCCACCAACCGGCCCGAGGTCCTCGACCAGGCGCTGCTCCGGCCCGGCCGCTTCGACCGGCAGGTGGTCGTCGACAAGCCCGACCTGAAGGGCCGGGAGGCCATCCTGCGGCTGCACGCGCGCGCGGTGGTCCTGGCGCCGTCGGTCGTCCTCGGCATGATCGCCCAGCGGACGCCCGGCTTCGCCGGCGCCGACCTCGCCAACATCGTCAACGAGGCGGCCCTCCTCGCCGCCCGGAAGGGCAAGGAGGCCGTGGAGAACGCGGACCTCGAGGAGGCCATCGACCGGGTCATCGGGGGGCTCGAGAAGCGAAGCCGGGTGCTCTCCGAGAAGGAGCGCGACATCGTGGCCCACCACGAGATGGGCCACGCCGTGGTGGCGGCCTCGGTCGCCCACGCCGACCCGGTGCACAAGGTCACGATCATCCCGCGGGGCGTGGCCGCCCTCGGGATGACCTACCAGCTCCCCACCGAGGAGCGCTTCCTCATGACCCAGCGGGAGCTGGAGGACCGCATCGCCGTCATGCTGGGCGGCCGGGTGGCCGAGGAGCTGGTGTACGGCGAGGTCTCCACGGGCGCCCACAACGACTTCGAGCGCGCCTCCGAGCTGGCGCGCCTCATGGTGATGAAGTACGGCATGTCCGAGCGACTCGGCTTGGTCACCTTCGGCGAGCGCGCCCCGTCGTTCCTCAAGACGCCGGGACCGATGTGGCCGAGCGAGCGCACCTACAGCGAGGAGACCGCGCGCGCGATCGACGAGGAGGTTCGACGGATCATCGAAGACATACACGAGCGGGTCCGGGGCATCCTGACGGCCAAGAAGGCGGTCCTGACCGCCGCCGCGACCGAGCTCAAGCGGACCGAGACACTCGAGGGCGAGCGGCTCCGACGGCTCCTGGCCGGGGAATCCGTGGAGGATCTCCGATGATCACGCTGACCAAGCGGACCTTCGTCATCCTGCTCATGGTGGCCGTGCTGCTCGGGGTCGTCGCGGGCGGCCTCGCCGTCTCGCGCGGGGAGTCGCAGCGGCTCGCCGCCAACTCCGACGCCGGCCAGGCCCCGATCCTCCCCGTGCAGATCCCGCTGCAGTCCAACACCTTCGCCAAGCTCGCGGAGGCGGTGAGGCCCGCCGTCGTCAATATCAACACCTACAGCAAGGTCGGCGGCATGGGCCGCACGCCCTTCGAGGAGTTCTTCGGCGAGGAGTTCTTCAAGCGCTTCTTCGGCGAGATGCCGGAGCGCATCCCCCAGCGGAGCCTCGGCTCCGGCGTCATCATCGACCCCTCCGGCATCGCCCTCACCAACGCCCACGTGGTGGAGCGCGCCACCGAGATCGAGGTGATCACGATCGACGGCCACAAGCACAAGGCGAAGGTCGTCGGCGCCGACAAGAAGACGGACCTGGCGGTGCTCAAGCTCGACGACAGCACGGCGACGTTCCCGTACATCAAGCTCGGCGACTCGGACAAGGTCCAGGTGGGGGACTGGGTGCTGGCCGTGGGCTCGCCCTTCGGCCTGCAGGCCACGGTCACCGCCGGGATCATCAGCGCCAAGGCCCGCCACATCGGGCAGGGACCGTTCGACGACTTCCTCCAGACCGACGCCGCCATCAACCCCGGCAACTCGGGCGGCCCGCTCGTCAACATGCTGGGCGAGGTGGTCGGGATCAACACCGCCATCTACAGCCGCGGCGGGGGCAACATCGGCA
>JACQCN010000303.1 GCA_016201575.1 Candidatus Rokuibacteriota bacterium
CTCCACGAGTTCCTCACGACCCCGAAAGAGTACCGGGAGATGATCGAGGAGCGCGCCCGGCTCGACGCGCTGGGGGTGAACCCCGAGCGCCAGCGCGCCCTCGAGGAGAAGATGGCGAAGATCGAGTCCCTCCGCGAGGCCAACCCCATGCTCGGCCACCGGGGCTGCCGGCTCGGCATCACCTATCCGGAGATCTACGGCATGCAGGTGCAGGCGATCATGGAGGCGGCCTGCATCGTCGCCGAGCAGGGCGCCAAGGTCGAGCCCGAGATCATGATCCCGCTGACCGGCACCGTCGGCGAGATGCGGCTGACCTACGCGAACACGAAGAAGGTGGCCGACGGCGTGCTCGCGGAACTGGGCGTGGCGGTCAAGTACCTCATCGGCACCATGATCGAGGTGCCCCGGGCCGCCCTCATCGCCGACCAGATGGCGCAGGACGCGGAGTTCTTCTCGTTCGGGACCAACGACCTCACGCAGATGACCTTCGGCTACAGCCGCGACGACGTCGCGAAGTTCCTGCCCGACTATCTCCAGAAGGGCCTGCTGCCGCACGACCCGTTCTCCGTCCTCGACCAGGAAGGGGTGGGCGAGCTGATCCGGATCGGCATCGAGCGGGGCCGGCGGACTCGACCGGACCTGAAGGTGGGGATCTGCGGCGAGCACGGCGGCGAGCCGTCCTCGGTCGAGTTCTGTCACCGGGTGAACATGAGCTACGTGTCGTGTTCGCCGTTCATGATCCCGATCGCGCGGCTGTCCGCCGCGCAGGCGCGGATCAAGGCGCGCTACGCGTCGGAGGGGACCGTCAATGCGTGACTTCGAGGGGGTGCTGATTCCCGTCACCACGCCGTTCCGCGGCGACGACGTGGCCGTCGACGGGCTCCGTGCCAACCTGGAGCGCTGGAATCAGACCGCGCTGGCCGGGTACGTCGTGCTCGGCTCCACGGGCGAGTTCCCGATGCTCTCCGAGGCCGAGCGCGACCGCGTGCTCGTCGCCGCCCGCGAGGCGATCCCGCCCGCCAAGGCGTTTATCGCGGGCACCGGCACCAACTCGACGCTGCACACGATCCGGCAGACGAAGCGGGCGGCCGAGCTGGGCGCGGACGCGGCGATCTTGATCACGCCGCACTACTTCAGCAAGGGCTTCTCGCCGCCGGCGGCCCAGATCCGCCACTACCTGGCCGCGGCCGACGCCTCGCCGATCCCGATCATGATCTACAACTTCCCGCTCAACACGGGGATCAACCTGGAGGCCGGCACCGTCGCCAAGATCGCCCAGCACCCCAACGTCTGCGGCATCAAGGACTCGTCGGGCAACATCCCCCAGCTCGCGCAGATCATCGACCAGACGCCGAAGACCTTCCACGTCCTGGTGGGCGCGGCCTCGGCGCTCCTGCCCGGGCTGGCCATCGGCGCCTCGGGCGGGATCCTCGCCCTCGCCGTCATCGCCGCACGGGAGTTCTGCGAGGTGTACGCGCGGGCCCGGGCGGGGCGGTGGGAGGAGGCCCGCGAGCTGGCCAGCCGCATGATGCCGGTGGACCGCGAGGTGCCGGGACGCCACGGCATCGGCGGGCTCAAGGCCGCGCTGGACCTGCAGGGATTCTTCGGCGGCCCGTGCCGCTCGCCGCTGGTGACGCCCGACGGCGACGCGATCGAGGACATCAAGGAAGTGCTGGCGACGGGAGGTCTGCTGTGAAACTGTCAGGGGCTCGTATCTTCCTGGAGAGCTTGAAGCGCGAGGGCGTCGAGATCGTCTTCGGGCTGCCCGGCGGGGCCGTGCTGCCCATCTACGACGCGCTCTACGACTTCGAGGGCCTCACGCACATCCTCGTGCGACAGGAAGCCGCGGCCGGCCACGCCGCCGAAGGCTACGCGCGCACGACCGGGCGGGTGGGGGTGTGCCTGGTGACGTCCGGGCCGGCGGCCACCAATCTGGTGACGGCGCTGCAGGACGCCATGATGGATTCCATCCCCATCGTCGCCTTCACGGGACAGGTGCCGACGCACCTGATCGGCAACGACGCCTTCCAGGAGGCCGACAACGTCGGCATCACCCGGCCGTGCACCAAGCACAACTTCCTGGTGAAGGACGGCAAGGACCTCCCCCAGATCATCCGCGAGGCGTTCTACATCGCCGCCACCGGGCGGCCGGGGCCGGTGCACGTCGACCTGCCCAAGGACGTGCTCGTGAAGGAGGCGGACTTCGTGTGGCCGGAGCGGGTCTTCCTCCGTTCCTACAACCCGACCTACGACGGGCACCCGCAGCAGATCAAGCGGGCGGCGCGGGCCATCCTGCGGGCGCGCCGCCCGGTGCTCTACGTCGGCGGCGGCGTCATCATCTCGGACGCCCACCAGGAGCTCCGGCGGCTGGCCGAGCTGACGCAGATCCCGGTGACCACGACCCTGATGGGCCTGGGGGCGTTCCCGTCCGAGCACCCGCTCTCCCTGGAGATGCTCGGGATGCACGGCACTTATTACGCGAACATGGCCGTCTACAACTCGGACTGCCTGATCGCGGTGGGGGCGCGCTTCGACGACCGGGTCACGGGCAAGGTCAAGATGTTCGCGCCGAACGCCGAGATCATCCACATCGACATCGACCCCTCGTCGATCTCCAAGAACATCAAGGTCGACGTGCCCATCGTGGGCGACTGCCGCCGGGTGCTGGCCCGGCTCATCGAGGCGATCGAGGAGGAGCAGCCGTCCGAGGACGTGGCCTCGCTGGCCCGCGAGGCGCGCACGCAGTGGCTGGCCCAGATCGCCGAGTGGCGGGCGAAGTTCCCGCTCCGCTACGAGTGGAACGACGAGGTCATCAAGCCGCAGTACGTGATCCAGGAGATCTCCAACCTGACGCACGGCGACGCCCTCGTCGTCACCGGCGTCGGCCAGCACCAGATGTGGGCGGCCCAGTACTACAAGTTCAAGCACCCCCGCGCCTGGTGCACGTCGGGGGGGCTGGGGACGATGGGCTACGGGCTGCCCACCGCCATGGGCGTGGCCGCCGGCAACCCCGGCAAGCTCGTGGTCAACATCGACGGCGACGGCTCGTTCGTGATGAACAGCCAGGAGCTGGCCACCTGCTTCGAGCACCGGCTGCCCGTGAAGACCGTCATCCTCAACAACGGCGGCCACGGCATGGTCCGGCAGTGGCAGGAGATCATCTACAATGGCCGCTTCTGCGCCATCGACTTCGCGGGCAGCCCGGACTTCGTGAAGCTCGCCGACGCCTACGGCTGCGCGGGCATCCGCGCCACCACGCCGGAGGAGGTGGTGCCGGCGCTGGAGAAGGCCTTCTCCACGCCGGGGCCGGTGGTGGTCGACGTGCTGGTCGAGAAGAATGAGTGGGTGTTCCCCATGGTGCCCGCGGGCGGCGCCAACAAGGACATGATCCTGGAC
>JACQCN010000361.1 GCA_016201575.1 Candidatus Rokuibacteriota bacterium
CGGGACCTGTCGGGTGAGCTCCTGTAGTTCCAGGTCGTGGGCGTGGTGCTCGGTGCGGAGGCGCCGGAACTCTTCGTTTTCGGCCGTCAGCCGCTCGATCAGAGCGTCCCCATCCATGCCGACCTCCTTGCGTTGCTCCCTTATAGCCAAAGCGTGAAAAGAAAGTCAAGCGATGGTGTCGAGCCGGATGAGGTGCGCGGCCGTGGCCTTGAACGCGGCGGTCACCGCCACGCCCTCGGCGAGCCCCAGGTCCTCGGCCGAGCGGTGGGTGACGAGGGCGACGAGCGGGAAGCCGCAGTCGACGACCACCCGCGCCTGGGGGCCGGCCGCCACCACCTGCGCGACGGTGCCCGCGAGGCGGTTCCGGGCGCTCGAGGCCGGCCCGGCGGCGTCGCCGGCGGTGAGCGTCACGTCCTCGGGCCGGAGGCAGAGGCGCACCCGCTCCCCGGCGACGGCGGGAGCCACCACCTGGATCTTCTGCCCGCCGACCTCGACGAGCGCCACCCCACCCGCCTCGGACACGACGCGCCCCTCGACGATGGTCTCCACCCCGACGAAGCGAGCGACCTCGTCGGACACCGGAGCCCGGAAGAGGCGCTCGGGGGTGTCCACCTGCACGACCCGGCCGCCCATCATGACCGCCACCCGGTCGCCCAGCGCCCGCGCCTCCAGCCGGTCGTGGGTGACGAGGACCGTGGTGACGAGGTCCCGGCGGAGGATCGCCCCCAGGTCGGCGATCAGCGCCTCGCGCGTCGGCGGGTCGAGCGCCGAGAACGGCTCGTCCAGCAGCAGCATCTCGGGCTCGAGGACCAGGGCGCGCGCGAGGGCGCAGCGCTGCGCCTCACCCCCCGAGAGCGTCCGCGCCCGGCGGGAGGCCAGGGCGGCGATGCCGAACCGCTGGAGCCACCGCTCGCCCCGGCGCCGGCGCTCGGTCGCCGGGATGCCCCGGAAGCGGAGGCCCAGCGCGACGTTCTCGAAGACCGTGGTGTCGGCGAGCAGGGGCTCCTGGAACACCATGGCCATGCGCCGGCGCACCTCCAGCCGGCGCGTGCCCGAGACCAGGGAGCCGCGGAAGCGCACCTCGCCGGTGGCGGGGTCCTCGAGCAGGCCGATCACGCGCAGGAGGGTCGACTTGCCGGACCCGTTCGGCCCGATGACCGCCAGGATCGCTCCCTCGTCGATTGCCAGCTCGGGGACGTCGAGCGCGAGGGCTCCGTCGTAGCGGACGGTGATGTCCAGGAGGGCGACGACCGCCACGGTCAGGTCGAGGGCAGGACCTGGATGGAGCCGCGGTGGATCGAGATCTGCCAGTGACGGTCGCGCGGGATGTCGAGGATCTCGTAGACGAGCTTCGGGACCTCCACCTCGAGGTCGTAGTCGCCCTGCGCCGGCGTCCCCGCCTCCTCGAGCCGCAGGTAGAGGCTCCATACCGTTCCCGCGTCGGCCTCGCGCGTCACCGTCGCGTTCATGAGGTTCATGTGATGGGCGGCGTCGGGCCCGGACCGGTCCTTCCGGATCAGCCGCACGTACTCGGGCCGGATGTAGAAGGCGAGCGGGCTCCGGGGCTCCGGCAGGTACGAGCGCGAGGGCGAGTTCACCGCTTCCAGGAGCTGGCCGCGCCAGCGGAACTGGATCGCCTCCGGCGTCGCCTTGACCACGGTGCCGCGGAGGATGTTGCGGATGCCCATCACGCGGGCCACGGCCTCGGAGGCCGGCTGCCACAGCAACTCCGACTTCGCCGCCGACTGGATCACGCGGCCGTCCTGGTAGACCACGACGGTGGTGGCGAGCTGGTAGGCCTCGCTCAGGTCGTGGGTCACGAGCACCGCCGCCTTGCCCCAGTCGCTCAGGATGGCGCCGAGGTCGTCGCGGAGCTGGCGGCGGAGCGGGGCGTCGAGCGCGGAGAGCGGCTCGTCGAGCAGGATCAGCTCCGGGTCGGGCGCGAGCGCCCGGCCGAGGGCGACCCGCTGCTGCTGCCCGCCCGACAGCTCGCGCGGGTAGCGGCCGGCGAGGTCGGCGAGGCCGAGCCGGTCGATCACCTCGGCGACCCGGCTCTCGCGCTCGGCGCGCCCGAGGTGCTTGAGCCCGAACCCGACGTTCGCGGCGACGGTGAGGTGCGGGAAGAGCGCGTAGCCCTGGAACACGTAGCCGAGCCGCCGGGCCTGGGGCGGCAGGTGCACACCCGCGTCGGCGCCGAAGAGCGTGCGGCCGTTGACCACGATGCGCCCGCGGTCGGGGCGCACGAGGCCGTCCAGGCACTGGAGCGTGAGGGTCTTGCCCGAGCCCGACGGCCCGAAGAGCACGGCCGTGCCCTCGCCCGCCGACCACTCGACGTCGAGCGAGAAGCCGGGGAGCGACTTGACGACGCGGACGTACAGGCGCTCGCTCAGGCCACCGCCTCCGTCACTGGGCCCGGCCGCCGAGCCGGGCGGAGGCGATCAGCACGAGGGCCGAGAGCGCGGTGAGCATCAGGACGAGCCCGAGCGCCTCGCTGCTCTCGCCAGTCTGCACGGCGGTGTAGATCGCGAGCGGCACCGTCTGGGTCTTGCCGGGGATGTTGCCCGCGAGCATGAGGGTGGCGCCGAACTCGCCCAGGGCCCGCGCGAAGGCCAGCACGAGCCCGGCGAGGAGCCCCTTGCGCGCGAGGGGCAGCGTCACCTCGATCGCCGCCTGCCACTCGGAGCGTCCGAGCGTGAACGCCGCCTTCTCGAAGTCGCGGTTCACCGACTCGATGGCGGCGCGGGCCGTGCGGACCATGAGCGGCATCGCCATGATCGTCGCGGCCACGATGGCGGCATACCAGGTGAAGGCGACCGACCAGCCGGTGGCGGCGTAGAGCGGCCCGCCGATCCAGCCGCGGCGGCCGAGCAGCACGATCAGGTAGTAACCGGTGACGGTGGGCGGGAGCACGAGGGGCAGCGTGACGAGGAGGTCGAGGAGCCCGCGCCCCCAGAACCGGTGGCGGGCCAGCGCCCACGCGAGCGGGATCCCCACGGCCGCGTTGACCGCGGTCGCGACCACGGCGACCCGGACGGACAGCGAGAGCGCGCTCACGGCCTCCGCGCTCAGCATGCGCGCGCGTGCTCCTTTCCCGCTCCCCGCTTCGCCCGCGCGGAGACGCGATCAGTATACATGCCCGGGCTCAGGCGGCCCGGCGCTGCTGGATCCAGGTGAGCGCGGCGTTGACGAGGAACATGATGGCGAGGAGGAGCAGGGACAGGGCGATGGCGACGTCGAAGTTGCCCTTGCCGGTCTCGAGCACGGTGGCCGTGGTGAGCACGCGCGTCTGGCCGCGGATGTTGCCGCCCACCATGATCGAGGCGCCGACCTCGGAGATGACGCCGCCGAAGCCGGCCATCGCCGCCGCCAGCATCGGCAGGCGGGCCTCGTGGGCCAGGACGCGCAGCAACTGCGCGCGGGAGGCGCCGAGGCCGAGCATCTGGAGGAGGAACCGGGCGGGGATCTGCTGGATCGCGGCCAGCGTGAGCCCGGTGACGATGGGCGCGGCGATGACGAGCTGGGCCAGGACCATCGCCAGCGGAGTGTAGATCCACCCGAGGAAGCCGAGCGGCCCGCTCCGCCAGAGCAGGATCGACAGGAAGAGCCCCACCACGACCGGCGGCAGCCCCATCCCCGTGTTGACCAGGCTGATGACGAGGCCGCGGCCCGGGAAGCGGGCGAGCGCGAGGCCGATGCCGAGCGGGACGCCGAGCAGCAGCGCGAGCCCGGTGGCCGCGCCCGAGATCTCGAGCGAGAGCAGCGTGATCCCGAGGACCTCGGCGTCGCCGCGCGCGAGCAGCGCGACCGCGTGCCGGACGCCGTCCCAGACCAGCTCCACGCTAGCCTACTCCGCGGGGGCCCCCGCGGCCCCCGA
>JACQCN010000326.1 GCA_016201575.1 Candidatus Rokuibacteriota bacterium
CCGCGACCGCGGAGACGGCCACGATCGCCGCGAAACTCAGCAGGGTCACGCGCGAGACGAAGCTAGTGGCGGTCATCCGGTCCTTCACGCTCTTCTGCGTCCCTGACAGCGCGGAACAGGTTCACGAATCCGGCGGCGATGCCGAACCCGAGGCCGAGCAGCAGGAGCCACGGGCTCGTGCCGAGCCACCGATCAGCCCAGTAGCCACCGGCGAGACCCAGCACGGTGGATACGACGAACGTCATGCCCACCTGAGCGAGCGATCCGAGCGCCCGCCACTGGGACGGGTCCGGCTCGGTGGTCATGTGAACCGAGACACTATCACAGCGGCGTGACCGGCACAAGAGCTCATAAGTACGCGACGAAGTTGAGAATTCAAAAGGTTCGTCGCTGTGAGTGTCGCACAAGCGGAGCCGGACACGACCGGCTGGCGCTCAGCCGTCGACGCCGAGCCCGATCTTGGCGAACTCCGACTCGCCGACCCAGCCCGCGCTGCCGTCGATGTCGATCTTGAGCCAGAGATCCGGCGTCTTGCCGGGCCCGAAGCGCCCCGTGCACGCCTCCACCAGCTTCACGCGGCTCTTCTCGCCGAGGCGGACGACGTGCTTGACGGCGCCCGGCTTCGGGCTCTCGTAGATCTCGACGCGCGGATCGCCGCCGTGCTCGATCGCCTGCCGCACGGCCTCGCGGTCGAAGCGCGCGTTGAGCGGCGGCGCGCAGGTGTTCCGGGGCACGAAGCGGTGCGCCGCCCTCTCGTACTCGTAACGGATCCGCATGGCGAAGGCGCCCAGCCACTCCGAGACGTCGAGGTACCGGCCCTCGGCGAGCGCGATCTTCCCGCTGCGCGAGTCGATCGGGTTCAGCACGCCGTCGCCGTAGGGCTGGAGCGCGAGCGCCTGGCGGAACTCCCCGCTCCGGTCGAAGCCCCAGACCTGGTAGCTGACTCCGGTGGTCGGCGCGCTCGGGACGACCCCGAAGACGAGCAGCAGCATCGGGCGTCCCTGCCCCTCGAGCAGGTAGGCCGACAGCCCCTTGGCCTCGACGAACTCGCCCGGTGGCTCCACGCGCGTCGACTCGCGACCGCGCGCGAGGATCGCCAGCGACTCGTTCTGGATCGACCAGTACTCGAGCGTGGTGGCCCGCCAGTACTCCTTGGCGTCGAGGAGCCGCTGGTAGACGGCGGTGACGGTGACGCGCTGCCCCGGCTCCTTGCCGAGCGTGAAGGGCCCGAACTGCTCCGGGTACCGCTCGATCCGCTGGGCGGCCGCCGCCAGCGGCAGGCCCAGCAGCAGGACGAGCAGGCGGAGCGTCAGGGAGCGGCCCAGCCCCGCGCGCGCTCCACGGCCCGCCGCCAGCCCGCGTGGAGCGCCGCCCGCTGCGGCGCCTCCATTCCCGGTACGAACCTCCGCTCGATCTCGCATCGTCGCGCCACCTCCGTGAGCGACGGCCACACGCCGGCGCCGATCCCCGCCAGGTAGGCGGCGCCGAGGGACGTCGTCTCGATGACCGAGGGCCGAAGTACGTCCACGCCCATGATGTCGGCCTGGAACTGGCACAGAAAGTCGTTCGCCGCCCCGCCCCCGTCCACCCGGATCTCCCCGAGCGGACGACCCGAGTCCGCGGCCATCGCGTCGAGCACATCCCGGCACTGGTAGGCGATCGCCTCGAGGGCGGCGCGCACCAGATGGGCGGCGCTCGTTCCGCGCGTGATCCCCACGATCGCGCCCCGCGCGTACGCGTCCCAGTACGGCGCGCCGAGACCGACGAAGGCGGGGACCAGGTACACACCGCCGGTGTCCGCGACCGACTCCGCGATCCGCTGGCTCTCGCCGGCGTCCGCCAGCGCGCGGAGCCCGTCGCGGAGCCACTGGATCGCCGCGCCCGCGATGAACACGCTGCCTTCGAGAGCATATACCGTCTCCCCACCGATCCTCCAAGCAACGGTGGTGAGGAGCCCGTGGCTCGAGGCGACGGGCTTCGGCCCCGTGTTGAGCAGGAGGAAGCAGCCCGTCCCGTACGTGTTCTTGGTCATCCCCGGCCGGAAGCAGGCCTGCCCGAAGAGCGCCGCCTGCTGGTCGCCCGCGATCCCCGCGATCGGGATCCCGGCCGGGAGCCAGCCGAGGTCGACCGTCTCGCCGAAGACGCCGGCCGAGGGGCGCACGGCGGGCAGCAGCGCGCGGGGCACGCCGAGGCGCTCGAGCAGCAGGTCGTCCCAGTCGAGCGTGTGGATGTCCAGGCACAGCGTCCGCGACGCGTTGGAGACGTCCGTGGCGTGGACGCGGCCGCCCGTCAGGTGCCAGAGCAGCCAGGAGTCCACGGTTCCGAAGGCGAGCTCGCCCCGTGCCGCCCGCACGCGCGCCCCTGGCACCGAGTCGAGCAGCCAGCGGATCTTGGTGCCCGAGAAGTAGGGGTCGAGGACCAGGCCAGTCCGCTCGCGCACGAGCGGCTCCAGCCCCTCGGCCCGGAGCCGATCGCAGAGCGTCGCCGTCCGCCGGCACTGCCACACGATCGCGGGGTGCACCGGGCGGCCGGTCGTCCGGTCCCACAGGATCGTCGTCTCGCGCTGGTTGGTGATGCCGACGGCGGCGATCGCCCGCGGCGCCACGCGCGCGCCGGCCAGCGCCGCGCGGGCGGCCGCCACCGTCGTCGACCAGATCTCGTCGGGGTCGTGCTCGACCCAGCCGGGCTCGGGATAGTGCTGGGGGAGCTCCGCATACCCCCGCGCGAGCACGCGGCCTCCCCGATCGACGACCAGCGCCGTGGAGCCGGAGGTTCCCTGGTC